>JBCCHN010000051.1:0-31983 GCA_039028695.1 Pseudomonadota bacterium | reverse complement strand
TGCATCCAATCGGTCGAGGAATGCGGGGCGCCGATCGTCTCAATCCCGGGGGGAGAGCCCCTCATTCACAAGGAAATGCCGCAGATCGTTGCCGAGTTGGTCAAGCGAAAGCGTTTTGTCTATCTTTGCACCAATGCCATGTTGCTGGAAAAAAAGATCGACGAGTACAAGCCCACACCCTATCTCACATTTTCCGTTCATCTTGACGGCTTGGAGGAGGAGCATGACCGGGCGGTCAATCAAAAGGGCGTCTTCAAAAAGGCGGTTAATGCCATAAAGTTGGCGCGTGACAAGGGTTTCCGTGTCAATATTAATTGCACGCTTTTTGATAATGCCCAGTCCGAGGCCGTGTCCGAGTTCATGGATTTTGCCCGTGATCTGGGTGTGGAAGGCGTGACGATTTCGCCCGGCTATGCTTATGAACGGGCGCCGGATCAGGAACATTTCCTGAACCGGCAAAGGACCAAGAGCCTGTTTCGAGATCTCTTCAAACGGGGCGAGGGGCGCAAATGGCGCTTTTCCCAGTCTACGCTCTTTTTGGATTTTTTGGCTGGGAACCAGAACTACCGCTGCACCCCTTGGAGCAATCCGACCCGCAATATTTTCGGCTGGCAACGCCCCTGCTACCTTCTGAACGAAGGCTATGCTCCAAGCTTTAAAGCCCTCATGGAAGAGACCGAGTGGGACAGCTACGGCACAGGCAATTACGAGAAATGCGCCGATTGCATGGTCCATTGCGGTTATGAGGGAACGGCTGTCGAAGATACGGTCAAGCACCCCTTAAAAGCCCTCAAGGTTTGGCTCGGCGGCATCCGCACCGATGGCCCCTTGGCACCGGAAATTCCCCTGGAAGAGCAGCGTTCCGCTGAATTTACCTTTGAGGATTTCGTTGCTGACGCAATGAAAAGCCGCGAAAAAGAGTCTAAAAAAGTCTCGTCAAAGGCTGCGGAATAGAGCTGCGGACAGGGGTTGTAGGCCCCTGAGGCAATTGTGTGCCCGGGCGCTCTGATTTGCCAAGCGAGCTAAGGCCGGCAGTTCCCAAGGCCTCTTTATCAATTCCAACAAGACAAGGTCAATGCGCGGCTTACCCGTTGCTGTGAGCGGCGCCAAAGCGGCCTTGGGCAAATCATCGGATGCAGTGTCGGCAATCGCCCGTACGACGATAAAGGGGATATCGTTTTGGTCCGCGGCCGCCGCTAGGAAATGGCTTTCCATGTCCACCGCGAGAGCCTTGAACTCTTTGAAGGCGATTTCTTTTTCCAGGCGCCGACGGATGACGGTATCTGATCCCAGGATCTTGCCGTTCACAACGGATTGGCCTCTCCTTGCAGCCGCAGTCCGCAGGGCAGTCGCCCATTCCCTGTCGCAGAAGTGACGGTGTCCCTGCTGATCGCATATTTGATCGGGGATCACCAGGGAGCCAGCGACCAGCTCTGGGTCCAGCGCGCCGGCCAGCCCAAAACTGATAAGGCCGGACGGTTTTGCCTTCAGCAATTCGGCTACCTGCGCGCGGGCGAGCGCTGCTTGGGCCGCACTAACCCCTATCTGAACCTTAGTGACGGGGTCGTGGGAGAAATCCCTTAAGATCGCGGCTTCCGAGGCAAGGCCGGTGAGGGCGCCAATCGATGGGGGACGGACAGTCAAATGCCGAATTGAACCCGTTTTTCATTGGCCCGTCGCAGGTTGCGATAGCGCGCTAAGGCCCACAGGGGAAAGTAAGCGGCATAGCCGTGGTACTTCAGATAAAAGACCCGCGGGAAGCCGATACCGGTCCAATAGGCCTCATCCCAGCGGATCTCATTGCGCGGATGGGCCTCTAAGTATCGAACTCCGCGCGCCACTGCCTCGCTGTCCAACTCTCCGGCGGCCATCAGACCCAGCAAGGCCCATGCGGTTTGGGAGGGGGTGGATTCCTTGCACTCGTCTCGGCGTTCAATCCAATAGGTAGCGCAATCTTCGCCCCATCCGCCGTCGTCCCGTTGACGGGCCTTTAACCAGCCGACCGCCCGCTGAACGATGGGCGAGGAGGTAGGTTCTCCAACCGCGTTGAGAGCCCCCAGTGCCGACCAGGTGCCATAAACATAGTTGACACCCCAGCGCCCGTACCAAGACCCGTCGGCCTCCTGTTCTTTTTTCAGGTAGGCAATGCCCTTGGCCACGGCGGGATGATCCCGATCATAACCCAGTTGGGCCAGCATGGCGATGCAGCGGGCACTCACATCCACCGTCGGTGGGTCCAAGAGAGCGCCATGATCGGCAAAGGGGATGTGGTTCAGATGATAGTGCGTGTTTTCCGGCTCAAAAGCACCCCAGCCGCCATTGCTGCTTTGCATACCGATGATCCAATCGGTTGCGCGTTGGATGGCTTCTTTGTAATTCGGGTTGTCGGCCCGGTGCATTGCCATGACCACCACCGCCGTATCATCCACGTCAGGGTAAAAGGCGTTTTGGTATTGAAAGGCCCAGCCGCCGGGCGAGATGTGTGGCCGGCGAACCACCCAGTCGCCCCTGGTCTCGACAATTTCTCGTTCAAGCAGCCACTTAAAGGCTCGATCCAAGCATTGGCCTTTGGGGTCTTCACCCGCCTCCAGAAGGGCATGAATTCCAAGGCAGGTATCCCAAATGGGCGACAGGCAAGGCTGGCAATAGACTTCCGATTCGCCTCGAAAGACCAGTAAGCGGTCCACAGAATTCATGGCGGTAACAAAATCCGGATGGGTCCGCGGATATCCCAGACAATCAAAGGCCATGACGGTGTTGGCCATAGCCGGGTAAATACCGCCCAGGCCATCTTCGCCATTCAGGCGTTGGGTGACGAAGGAGATAGCGTCGTTCAAGGCCCCTTTTTCGCCGATTTTTTTTAACAGGGGCTCTGTGGTTCGCAAGACCTTGTCAGCGGCGGCAAAAAAGGATCCAAGCCGGCTGTCTCGTGGGTTCATATTGTAGCGGCATTTTTCCGGATCTTCTAAGAAGAGCTCTCTGATGGTGATGCCGCGCGGGTTTTTGCCCCGCGGTTTGAAGTGCATGATGATCAGCAAGGGCACGATCACCGTGCGGGACCAGTAAGAAACCTTGGAAAGATGAAAGGGGAAGCGCTCAGGCAACTGCATGATCTGTAGGGGCATGACCGGCACGGCGCGCCAGGGCACTTCGCCGAAAAGTGCAAGGGATATGCGGGTGAAGACGTTTGCTTGGGCCGCACCTCCTTGAGTTAGGATTGCATCCCGTGCCCGGCGCATGTGATCCGCATCGGGATCGTCACCGGCTAATTTCAGTGCCCAATAGGCCTTTACCGACGCGGAGATGTCCATTTCGCCGTCGTGGAACAAAGGCCAGCCGCCGTGATCACCCTGCAGACCGCGCAGGTATTTGGCAATCTTGGGTTCGATCTGCCGATAGTTGGCGCCCAAATCTCCCAGAAAGTGTTGCAGGAGAATGTATTCGGACGAAATGGTTGCGTCTGGCTCAAGCTCAAAAAGCCACTCGCCGCCAGGGCGCTGCAAGGCCCGAAAATCTTCCTGGGCCGCGCTGGTAAGGGCGTCAATTGCGGTTAGATTAGGGGATATTCCGCTCGGTTGCTCATCCAATTCCTCAGAAAAAGAGGAAACCAAGCCACTATTTTGTGAATTCATGCTCAAATCGGACTGCTCTGGATGGTTTGTTTGCTTTTACACGTCGTTTCGGAGATCAAACCCTAATTTTTGCCCCCGAGTCCTCGCTTATTCTTCGAATTGATCTCATGTGACACTTTTGTGCGGGGTGTCAAGGGGGGAAGGAGCCGGAAGCAATCAATGAGGCCGCGCGATTGCCCGAGCGAATGGCGGACTCAATCGTAGCGGGATAACCCGTGTCAGTCCAATCCCCGGCGAGGAAAAGGTTGCGCCATCGGGTCGCCGCCGGCGGGCGGCCGTCTAGGCTTTCCGGAGTTTGGGAGAAGGTCGCGCGTTTTTCCTTAATGAGGCGCATTTTGGGTGTGGGTTCCAGGTCGAGCCCCAGACATTGGGCCGTATCCCGCCAGAGCTTTTCCAAGATTCGATCGTTGGGCTCTTCCGCTAAGGTATCGGCGGCGCTCACGGTTAGGCTCACCAAATCGCGCCTCAGGAAAAGCCAGTCCGCCGTGCCGCCAATCAGGCCGATGAAGGCAGCGGGCAGCATTTTTTGGGCCCTAGCCACCATTTCATGCGGTAAACGAATGTGCGCATTGACGATGGCATGGTTGCTGTTGGGCGTCTTGAGGTCGGGTACCATGGCGCCGGCGATCCAAGGGGGCAGGGCCAGAACCACCCGATCCGTTGCCTCGACGGTTAATTGATTGGTCTGAAATGCCAAACTATTGACGTTGCTACCTTCGAAGCCAAGCCCCTTTAGGCGTTGGTTAAAGTGAATCTCGCAACCCTGTCTCAAAATCAAATCGAGGGCAGGCTGCACCAAGCTCTGGCCGAGGGAGTCCCGGGCGATCAATGGGCGGCAATGGGCTTGTCCTCGCAAAAAGGAGTCTTTGAGCACCCGCCATAGAAGTCGGGCCGAAGCATCCTCTGCCCGGGTGTTTAGCGCGGCCACCGTAAGGGGTTCCCAAAAGCGGGACCACAGGGGCCCATAGGTCTTGACGCAATCGCCAACCTTATCAGACGGGGAGGCTTTCGCCAGACGAAGAGCTTCCATGTAGTCGCTCGGCATCGTGCCGGGAATGCGCCGATTCTTGCTCAGCACCCACCAGGGGATCGGGCCAGAGTTGGGAGCCACCTGCCAGCGTTCGCCCGATTGCAGGTCTAAAAAAGGAAAAACAGCTCGGTCCGGTCCAATCAGGCTGTCCCGGGTTCCAAGGGTCTTCATATAGGCCATGGCCGCCTGGTTGGCCGTGAGGAGCAAATGGTTGCCGTTATCAATCTCGCAGCCCAGTTGGGCGTCGTGATAGGAGCGGCAGCGACCTCCGGCTTGGGCGCTCGCCTCAAAAAGAGTGACATGATGACCTTTCCCAATCAGCGCAACAGCCGCCGCCAGACCGGAAAGCCCGGCACCAATAATTTTCACACAAGCCATGTTAAAGGGCGTTTTTCAAAAGAACCCGTATCGCAGAGCGATCCAAAGTTTTAGGTGTTTGGGAACGCGGATGGGCATGGATAGTCTTTCCCAGCCACGTGCCTCCAGACAATCCAAGAGTTGGCGGTAAATCTCCAGCATGATACGAGCCGGCCGCATTTTTTGCTGGTCGCAGGCTAGAATCAAGGACCGGGCCTGTTCGAAATGCCCTCGCGCTCGCGCAGCCAAAGCTTCGCACACCGGGACCACGCCCGGATGATGAAGCAAACTGGTCAGCCTATCGCGCTCAAGCGTCGTAGGGTCGACGCCGGCCGTCGTCAATAAATCCCCCGGAAGATATAGGCGGCCACGTTCAGCGTCTTCGGCGATATCCCGCAGAATGTTGGTAATCTGCAAGGCGTGACCTTCAACAATGGCGAGCTCTTGGGCGGTTTCGCTGGCATCCCCAAAGGCATGAATCGACAAGCGCCCGACCGCACCGGCCACCCTGCGGCAATAGAGGGTAAATACCTCGTCGGGCTGGGCCAGCATGTCCTCGCGCGCATCCATTTCCATGCCGTCCAATATGGCAAGAAATTCGGCCTTGGGTAGGTTAAAAGCCTCGAGTGGCGCCATAAGGGCGATGGTGGTGGGCCGGCTGGGGTGCCCCGTAAAAAGCGCGTCGATCTCACGGCGCCACTCTCCCAAGGCTGCCAGGCGGACCGGGATCGATTCGGGGCCGTCGGCAATGTCGTCTACTTCCCGGCAAAAGGCATAGATGGCGTACATTGCCTCGCGGCGGGCCTTGGGCAAAAGACGCATGCCCCACAAAAAGGACGAGCCCGACCGCGCTGCCACGTCCTGTACATGTCGCTTGGCGTGAGCGAGGGAGGAACCGGACGGCGATGAAAGGGGGCGATTGGCGGCGGCTGTGGTCATGGGTATCTCTTATGGCCCTTCCGCCGCGGCCGGCCGGCCGGCTCGGTGTCGGCCCGTGCCGCGGGCGAACATGACGCTGCTGATGCCCCAAAGTCCGCATTTGATGAAGTCACCTTTTTGCAAGGCCACGCGTCTGGCCAAGGGATCGCCTTTGCGCAGCAGGATGCTCAGCCGCTCGGCCAACTTAACGATCACGGCTGATTCCATAGCCAGCCGCCCGCTTTTGAGCTGCCGAGGCAGCTGGCGCGCTATGGCCAACTGCTGATCCACGCCATCCAAACACAGATCGAGAAGCTGCCGAAAGGCGACGGGGCTTTGCCGAGATTTTAACACCTCGACTGTGAGCCCGGCGGCATCCATCCAATCCTGGGGCAAATAAACCCGGTCCAAGTTGAAAAAATCGTCCTGGCAGTCCTGCAGATGGTTCAGGATCTGAAGCGCGGTGCACAACGCGTCGGAGGGCGGATAGTCGTCGGCCTCTTCGCCATGAAGGTCCAAGAGGTAACGGCCAACTGGATTGGCGGATAGGCGACAGTATCCGAGCAAATCGGCCCAATCATCATATCGGCTTTTAAGAGCGTCCTGCTTGAAAGCGGCAATCAGATCTTGACCATGACGGGCCGTCACGCGCGTTGCTTTCAGACTATCGCGAAGGCGATGGGCGGTGGACAACTCCAGCGATCGATCGCTGTCATCCAGCAGGGCACCTTCCATGCGGTCCAGCCGTTCAATCTTATCATGCGCGTCTAGGTCCGGATTGTCGGCGATATCATCGATGGCACGGGCAAAGGCATAAAATTTCGCCACATGGGGCCGCAGGTGTACTGGCAAAAGCCAGGAGCCCACGGGAAAATTCTCATCTCCCGCGCCCTTGCCTGATGGTGTCTCGACGGCGGTTTTGTCCATTTGCCGGCTTTCATGCCTTTCGGAGGTTTGCCCGTTTTGGCCTTATCGATCTAGGCCCTTTCGATCTAAAACACGGCCTTTCCAACGTCCGCCCTGGCCGCGCCAATGTTGCAGCGCAGAATCCATGGTCATGACAGTGTAGAATAGGGCCGATAGGGGGAGCAATGGGGCAAGCCAGAAGGGTTGGCCATAGAACCTAAGGGTGGGTATCAAGGTTCCGGCCATGATGGCCCAGGCAAGGAGCCCGATGAGGCCCAGCGCGGGCAAGCCAAACAAGAACCCAATCAGAACTGCCAGGGGCGGAACCAAGTAGGTAAGAAACATTCCCAGCAGAGTGCCGATCAGCAATAGGGGAGAGTAGTTCAGCTGGGTATAAGCGCTGCGCGCCACCATGTCCCAGATCTCGCTTAAGCGGCCATAGGGGCGCAGGGACCTTGTCGACTTGCTCAGGCCCACCCATATGCCGCCCTCCGCCCGTCCAGCGCGACCTTTTATGAGTCGGCCCAGGGCGCAGTCATCAATCAGTGCGTCTTTTATGGCGTCGAAGCCGCCTGCGGCAACCAAGCTATCTTTATTCACTAAAACACAGCCGCCCGCGGCCCCTGCCATCGGGTCATTTGGGTCGTTGATACGGCCAAAAGGGTACAGCATCTGAAAAAAATAGATAAAGGGCGGGATCAAAAGGCGCTCCCAAAAGCCCTTGCACGACAGCAGGGCCATCACCGATACGGCATCTTTTTTCTCCCCTTCGGCCTTGGCTACCAGGCGCTGTAAACAATCGGGTTCATGCCATATGTCTGCATCGCTGAGCCAAAGGTATTTTGCCTCGGGCGCCTGCTTTAGCACGGCCTCTAAGCCGTTGGAGAGGGCCCAGAGTTTACCCGACCAGCCGGCCGGCAGGGATTTTGCCTCAATCATGGTCAAAAGGTGGGAAAGGCCTGCCTGCTCCGCCGTATTTTCAGCAATCGCCTTGGTGCCATCGCGACTGTGATCGTCAATCACCGCCACCGCGAACAGGCCGTCATAGCGCTGCGAAAGCACGGACAGAAGACTCTCTGCGATAACCTCCGCCTCGTCGCGGGCCGGAACAAGCGCAATAACCGGAGGCCACTGCGCCGAGGCGGTAACGGGTCCACTTTCCAAACGCTGATCGGACCGCCAAAAGCCCGCTCGAAAGGCCAATAGGTAGAGCCAGATGCTGAGCGCCATGATGCTCGCTAAGGTGAAATATAAGATGGCGACCCCCTGATCCAGCCCGGTGTGACTTCGTTTGGGCTTTCCTGTTCTAGACGCGGAATTGGTAGGTCTGATCCGGATTCCGCTCAATATCCGGCGGAAAGGCGGCCCGCTTGTCTTTGAAATAGCGCCGACGCTGGTCGCCGTGAGAGGCGCCATTATAGGTCACATAAAGAACGCGCCTTTGGCTATTAGACAAATTCGGTGCCGATTTGTGTGGGGCGAAGGAATCGAAAAAGACCACATCACCCGGCTCGGTCGGCAAGGGCACAAAGTCCATCTGTGCCCTCTGTTCCTCTGTCAAAGGCGCCCATTCGTCGCCTAAAAGACCCTTCTTGTGCCAGCCGGACACCATTTCCAAACAGCCATTTTTTTCCGTCGACCCATCAATTGAGATCATTGCGGTGACAAAAAAGGGCGCGTAAATCTGCCACCCGGCCTGGATATCCTGATGGGGCGCAAAGGCCCCGCCGCCGGGCAGCTTATAATTGATCTTGTCCTTAAAGAGCAGTGCCTTCTCCCCCAAAAGGTCCGCCACGGCACCCGAAAGGCGGCTATGGCAAAATAATTGGTTCAGCCCTTGGTGATGAGGGGAGAAATCCTCAATCCGCTGCAAAATGCGTTGTGCGCGATCGAGTTCGCTTTGCTCGTAGTAAACCATCTGTTTGCCAGGCACCTCAGGCATTTCAGTTACTTCCTGGCACCAGCTTTCGATCTCAGCTTGCTCCGCGTCCGGGAAAAAGCCGGGAACGTGCAAAAACCCGGTTTGGCAAAAGCAAGAAATTTGGGTCTCAGTCAAACTGTTGGGGCGGTCTATGGGTCGGGAGCAAACGTTCATCTTTTATTGTCTACCTTGTCATTTTCCCTAAATCAGGTTTCCACCAAGCTCTTTAAATCGCTGCAAAAATAGCTTTTTGCCCGCATTGGGTGAGCAGGGTACAAGCTCCAACTGCATTAGGTTCCGCGGCGGGTTGAAAATCCTTTTGGCCTCTGGGACCTCGAAGCCTGCCAGCTGGATGGCTTCCAAGTAGGCCGCAGCCCGATCCGCCCGTTTGACCACCTGGGATATGGACGTGGGCAGGCTTGCCGGCAAGGCAAATCTGAGGTGGATGGCAGCGCTCAGGCGATTTTCCAAGGCCTTGTATCCCTGTCCTACAGCCGACTTGAAAGGAGTGATCAGATCTCCAATGACAAATTCTGGTGCGTCGTGAAGCAAAACCGCCAATTGCCATTTAGTGGCTAGATCGGGGCGCATGTGGCGGGCAATCTCGTCCACCAACAGGGAATGCTGGGCCACGCTATAGGCCCATTTGCCGCTAGTCTGGCCATTCCAGCGGGCGACCCGGCTGAGTCCGTGTGCAATATCCTCGATTTCAATGTCCAAGGGCGAGGGGTCCAGCAAATCGAGGCGTCGGCCCGAAAGCATGCGTTGCCAAGCGCGCGGAGATGCACGGGGAGATACACGGGGAGATGCGCTTCGTCGGTATTTGGAGGGCAAGTGTGGCTCCGGAACTCGCTGTGACCGTTCTTCGGCCATCGCCCCTCATAATCTAAAAAGAGCGCTTGAACAAACACCTTGAGATGGGCCCCAAAAATTGATGCTTATTGAAATTCCGGCCATGGCTCTTGATCTTCCCACGGGCGCGGCAGAAAATGATCTGGGAGTAACGGATCAGATTATTGATCAGGAAATCTACGGCGAAAAGGAACGACGATGAAGTACTTGCATACCATGGTTCGCGTGCGGGATTTGGATGAATCCATGGATTTTTACTGTAATAAACTGGGCCTGAAGGAAGTGCGCCGCATGGATAACCCTAAAGGCCGCTTTACCCTTGTCATGTTGGCGGCACCGGGAGACGAGGACGCGCAGGTCGAGCTGACCTACAATTACGATCCTGAGGATTATACCGAGGGACGTAATTTCGGCCACCTGGCCTATCGTGTGGCAAATATTTACGAGACCTGCCAACAGCTCCAAGACGCGGGCGTGACCATCAATCGTCCACCCCGGGACGGTCGTATGGCCTTCATCCGTTCCCCTGATAACATTTCGATTGAATTATTGCAGGACGGAGAGGCCTTGCCCGCTCAAGAGCCCTGGGCATCCATGGAAAATACCGGAAGCTGGTGAGGCAGCTCGCCCAACTCCGCCTGAGAGAGGAGTATCATGCTGACTGTCTATTCCGAGGCCCATCGTAAGCATCATCCCAAACATGAGTTGGCGGGCGGAGAGTTCGTCAGGCCCTTTGAGATGCCCCGGCGCATGGATATGATCCTCGACCGTTTGGGCCAAGCCGGGATGGACCAGATTGTCTCGCCCGAGGATCATGGGATGACCCCGCTGCGGCGCATTCATGACAACGCCTTTTTGGAATTCTTGGAGGGATGTTGGGATGAATGGGAAACGGAGGGCTTTGCCGGCGAGGCAATTGCGTCGGTCTGGCCGGCTCGGCGTATGCAGCAACGCCCGCCGGATCATATAGACGGCAAGCTGGGGTATTATGCCCTGGCGGCGGAAACCGCCATCTGTTCGGGTACCTGGGAAGCGGCCCGGTCCAGCGCAAACGTAGCCTTGACCGCCCGGCAGGCCATCGCCGACGGCTTGAACTGCGCCTTTGCCCTCTGCCGCCCGCCAGGGCATCACGCGGCGGCAGATCTGTTTGGGGGTTATTGCTTCCTAAATAACGCGGCAATTGCGGCGCAGGCCTTTTTGGACGATGGAGCCTCACGGGTGGCGGTGCTGGATGTGGACTTCCATCATGGGAACGGAACGCAAGACATTTTTTACGGCCGCGACGATGTGTTGTTTTTGTCGCTGCATGGCGATCCGCGCCAAGCCTTCCCGAATTTTCTCGGCTATGAAGATGAGGCAGGCGCCGGCAAGGGAGAGGGATTCAACGGTAACTACCCCCTGCCGCCGGGCACGGACTACGAATGTTGGGGACAGGCCTTGGCCTCGGCTTGTCAACGCATTCAACAATTCGGTCCTGACGCCATCGTGATTTCGCTCGGCGTCGACACCTTCAAAGAGGACCCCATTTCATTTTTCAAGCTGGACAGCGACGACTTTCGCCACTACGGGAATTTATTGGCAGGGCTTAACCGGCCGACGCTTTTCGTCATGGAGGGGGGCTATGCCGTGGAAGCCATTGGGGTGAATACCGTCAACGTGCTGCAGGGATTTCTGGACCGCTAAGTCCTGTCGATTTACCACAGCGCCCCGATCCCCTGTTGTGCCGATTTGGAATAGGGGCTTTAGTTCTTGCGCCAACGTAAAACTGGCATAAGCAAGGCGGCGAAGGCTTGAGATCGTTTCCGCCTCAATCGTTTTTTATCGCCCCGAGGGCGGCGGCTTGGCTTCCTAGTGTCTTTCCAATACAAATTGATCGCGTGAAATAGGACATCAAAGGCCGGGCCATTTTAAATAGAGTTCTATGACACTATTCATTGGGCTTGAAAAACCGAGCGGTTAAAGACTTGAGCAAGAACATTAACCTTTTCTCTATCGCCCCGATGATGGATTGGACGGATCGTCATGATCGTCGGTTTTTGCGCCTCATTACTCGGCGGGCCATGTTGTATAGTGAAATGGTGCCCACCGGTGCGATCATCTATGGCGACCGGGATCGTTACCTCACCTTTGACCCGGCGGAACATCCGGTGGCCCTGCAAGTCGGAGGGGCCGAACCGGGCGATCTCGCGATAGCGGCTCGGGCGGCGCAAGAATTTGGCTATGATGAAATTAACCTCAATGTGGGTTGTCCTTCGACCCGGGTACAAAAGGGCCGATTTGGCGCCTGCTTGATGGCGGAACCGGCTTTGGTGGCGAGTTGTGTTGAGGCCATGTCTGCCGCCTGTGACCTCCCGGTGACAGTGAAAACACGGATCGGTATTGATGACCGGGATTCCTTTGAAGAGCTGGTCGCGTTCGTCGCACAGGTTTCCGCCGCCGGGTGTACCAGTTTCACCATTCATGCCCGCAAGGCTTGGCTAAGCGGCTTAAGCCCGAAGGAGAATCGGGAAATTCCGCCGCTACGCTATGACGTGGTCTATGCCCTTAAGAAGACTTTTCCCAGTCTGGAGATTACCGTGAACGGCGGTGTGCAGTCCTTGGATCAGGCCCATGACCATCTATTGCATGTGGATGGGGTCATGATGGGACGCACAGCCTATAAGGATCCTTACATTTTGGCGGACGTGGATCGGCGGTTTTTTGAGGAGGACCGAGCGCCACGAACGCGGCGGGAGATCGTTGAGGCCTTTGTGCCCTACGTGGATGCACAACTGAGGCAAGGTGTGCCCCTCAAATCCATGACACGCCACATGATGGGTCTCTTCAATGGGCAGCCGGGCGCCAGGGCTTGGCGCCGTTACTTGGGAGAACAAGCTTTGGATCGCGCCGCTGATACCGCTGTTTTGTTTGGTGCATTGGCCGCCCAAGAAGAAGCAAAGGATCGTTTGCTAGCCGCCTGAAGAGCACTAATTCGGGTTTACTTGTGCAGGATTCCATCCGGCCGAAACGCGTGGAAGACAAAGGCGAAGGTGACGTCATAGGGAATGTCCCGCAACTCTCCATTCACCCGCCGCTGAGCAATAACATTACCCACATCGCTGCCCTGGGAAATCTCGCGCGTGTCCAGCGCCGAGTTCTGGCCCGGCTCCCAGCTAAGGACGGTATCGCCCGATTCAATCTTGCCCGTTTCCTTTAAAAGACTAAGGGCCCAGGCTTCCTCACCGACTGCTACCACGCGAGCCATGGGCTCAATGCCTTCAGGGTAGTCTCCGTCATAGAGGAAGGGACGGTTTGCGCCGTCATAACCGACATAAGGATTGGCCCCATACGCCCTTAGACCCGGATTGTTTGGCACTTGGACCTGCCCGTCGGGATGGCGGGCCACGAACCGCTCCCAGGACTCCAATCGGGCCGGTACCAAGGTCAGCTTTTCGCCGGCCAGGTCGCCCACAATGGCCTGGCCGAGAAACTGTTGCCACCAGCTTTCGGTAGTCCGATCATACATGATCAGGTCCGAGTTGCGCAGTTTGCCCGTGGTGCCGAACTCCAAAACCTGGTCGCCAACACGTCGGTCGAAGACGATCGCCGCATTGCACAGCGGGCAATAGGTAACCGCGACCGGCAGGCCGCCGACAGTATCGTTGACGATTTCATGCCAGGTTAGAATGCGTAATGGGTAGGCCCGAGCATCGCCGTTGATTTCCAAACCAATCACCGGTTCTTGGGCACCCAAATCAGAGTCCTCGGATACGGGCACGAAAATCGGATCATCAATGGAGGGAATACCATCCTTTGGCGGCCCGCCGCTGAGGATTTCGCTGAAGTCAACGCGGCTCTTATCGAAGTTGGTGCCGGGCCATTCGCTGCTCCAGATATAAGGATCGGCGGCAAGGGGGGAAGCGCCTAGCGCCATGACCAAGGCACCCATGCCCCGGAGCTTTTTTATCCAACCCATGACGTGGTCCCTCATTTCAGAAGCAGCAATCGCTCTCATGGAGCTAAGGATTGTCGTATGGGCCGGTCTGGGCCAATCACTTCTGCTTGATCACCGGTTCTCCAGGTAAGGCGCAAGGGCCTGCACCAAACGGTCAAGAACTTTGCCCTGGGTCATGGCATAGCCTCGTGCCGCCGCGGCCAATTCGTCACGGGCCTTGGGACTTTCGAGCAGGCTATTAACAATCTCGGCAAGATCAGCGGCATCGGCCGCCTGCTTCAAGGCACCGGCGGCCTTCATCTCATCGGCAATACGCTGGAAATTCTGGTGGAAGGGACCGTAGATAATCGCGCAATTGAGCTTAGCCGGCTCCAAGGGGTTTTGGCCTCCCTTGGCGACCAGGCTCTTTCCCACAAACACCACCTCCGCTATACGGTACCAAAGGCCCAGTTCGCCAAGTGTGTCGGCAATATAAATCTCTGTTTCTTTTTCAAGAGGCTGCTGCGCCGAGCGTTGCGACACGGCAAGACCATGATGGCGAAAGAGGGCGGCGATCTGGCCACCCCGCTCTGGATGGCGTGGTACGATAATGGTGACCAGATCACTAATGTTCGCGCGGAGGAGACAGTGGGTCGAGATCAAGGCCTCTTCTTCGCCTGGATGGGTGGAGGCGGCCAGCCACCGGGGCCTGCCCGCCAATGCCTTTTCAGTACCCTGCAATCGCTGAGGATCGGTTTGCAAGGGTGCTGCGGCAAACTTCAAATTGCCAACACAAGACGCGGCTGAGGCGCCGAGAGATTGAAATCGGGCCTCGTCCTCCGGCGTTTGGGCAAAAATCGCCGAAAAGCAACCAAGGACATGGCGAATGAGGGGACGGGCCCTTTGCCATGATTTGAACGAACCCGGCGACATTCGGCCGTTGATCAATATGAGGTCGGTGCCCTTTTTACGGGCCATGGTTATTAAATTCGGCCAAATTTCCGATTCGACCAGCATGCCCACATCCGGTCGCCAATGATCAAGAAATCGATCGACGGCTTGGGGTGCGTCGATGGGTACGTACTGATGCAATACTCCCGCGGGCAAGCCTTCTTTGGCCAAGCGCGCCGAGGTTACGGTGCCGCTGGTTAAAAGAATCCTATAGTCCGGCCAGCGCTGACAGATGGCTTTTATGAGAGGCAAGGTGGATAGTGTCTCTCCTACACTAGCGGCGTGAATCCATAACAAAGACCCGCTCGGCCGAGGCAGGCTGGCGTGCCCCATGCGCTCATCGATTCGGTTCGGATCTTCCTTGCCTCGCTTGCCGCGTTTTTCCAAATAGGCCTGCAGCAGAGGCTGGCCCAGTCGCCCCGCGAGGCGATAGAGACCTAAAGCGGTACTTACCAAAAAAGGGACATTGTAATTTTTTTTGTTATGCATGGCACGAATCGACCTAGGCGCCGACCACATTTGACCCGGTAGGAACACAATTGCGGCTGTCAATGATAAGCTCGGCATGCTCTTTGATCATTTCGTAGTCGACCGTATCGTGATCAGTGCAAACCAGAATGGCTTCAAATTCGCGCAAACATTTGGCGGATAGGCTTCGGGACTCTTTGCCGGTCAGGTGGGGGTATTTGCGGGTCTTGGGAATAGCCGGGACAAAGGGGTCATGGTAGTCAACCTGTGCGCCGCGTTTTAGCAATTGATCCAGAATTTCTAGTGCCGGGCTCTCGCGAGTATCGTCCACATTCTTTTTGTAGGCCATGCCCAGCACCAGGATTCTGGCTCTCTCAAGGGATAAAGAGCGGCGTTCTTTAAGAGCTTGCTCCAAAATCGAAATCACATAGCCGGGCATGACCGCGTTAATCTCACCAGCCAGCTCAATGAAGCGTGTGGAGATCCCCTCCTTCTGCGCGCGCCAGGTCAGATAAAAAGGATCGATGGGGATGCAATGGCCGCCCAAGCCGGGGCCGGGATAAAAAGGCATATAGCCAAAGGGCTTGGTTTTTGCCGCCTCAATGACTTCCCATATGTTCAGGCCCATGGCGCTGTAGATAACCTTTAGCTCGTTCACCAAGGCGATGTTGATGGCACGGAATATGTTCTCGGTTAGTTTCACCGCTTCAGCGGTTGCCGTGCTGGAGACCGGAACGGTTTGGGGAATGACCTGCCGGTAGAGGCTGTTGGCGAGAAATAGCGCGCCGTCGCTGTCGGCACCGATGACCTTTGGAATACTGGTGGTCTCGAAATTAGGATTGCCTGGGTCCTCCCGTTCGGGCGAATAGGCGAGAAAAATGTCCTGGTCAATCGCCAGATCGGACTGAGCCAGGAGCGGCCGGACCACCTCTTGCGTCGTGCCGGGGTAGGTGGTGGATTCGAGAACGATCATCTGACCGGCCCTCAGGTGCGGC
The DNA here is from genome assembly GCA_039028695.1 of Pseudomonadota bacterium. Classification (GTDB taxonomy): domain Bacteria; phylum Pseudomonadota; class Alphaproteobacteria; order Kiloniellales; family Kiloniellaceae; genus JANQKX01. The sequence continues at coordinate 16,040 of JBCCHN010000051.1, read as the reverse complement.
GTTAAGGCGAGACAAGTCTCTTCCACAAAGCTCAGATCGGGTTCACGGTTTTTTGCCAGAGGTGTCGGCACGCAGATGATCAATACGTCAGCCTCTGTCAAGGCGCTGTAGTCACCGGTGACGGCAAAGCGACCGGACAATAAAGCGTCGCCAATTCTTTGATCTGGTATGTGCTTGAAATAGGATCGCCCCGCCGTCAAAGCCGCTAGCTTTTCCGGGTCGATGTCAAAACCCAACACGGAAAAGCCGCCGCAATTAAAGGCAAGCGCTAGGGGAAGCCCAACATAGCCCAAACCAAGAACCGCAACCACGGCATCCCGACCAGCGATTTTTTCCGCGAGACTTCGGCCGGCACTGGATTCCAGGACGGAGTCGGCTTCTTGTTCTGGCATTTGATGTGCCATCTTTGTCAAACATTCCCTGGGGCTAATGTTTAAAGTGCTAAATCCCCGAAATAGCATTCAGATTATATGCCCGAGGCGGCCCGATGGGGACAAGAACAAAGCGTTTCCAGGGTCTCTCAGGCGCAAATTAGCTGGTCTTTATGAGACGCAGAGGGGTAACCTTCGGCGAAGGAGCGGTGTGGGAGAAAAATCATAACGGATTCGGCGGCGAGTTTTGTGGTTTTAGGGGCCAGTTCCTTGATCGGCCCCTTTTTGCTGGCGCGATTGGCTTCGGAAGAGCTCGCCGTTCAAGCCCTTTCCCGAAAAAAAAGGGAGCCTATCGAAGAGAAAGGCGCGATTGACTGGCAACAGGTCAACCTGTCAGAGCCGGGTCCTTGGCGCGCGCCGGCCGGCTCTTGTGTCATATCCTTGGCGCCCCTTTGGGTACTGGAAGGGGCGTTGGACAGTATAAAGGATTGCCGACAGATCATCGCATTCAGCTCGACGAGCGTCGAGACCAAGGCGGGGAGTGATGATCCTCATGAACGTCGCCTTGTGGCACGCCTGCGGCGGGGCGAGGGGACTCTGACCCGCTTTTGCGAAGCGGTGGGGATACCCTGGACCCTGTTGCGGCCAACGCTGATTTATGGGGCGGGCCGAGACCAAAATATCTCAGCTATTGCCAAAGTCTATGGAAAGCTCAGATTCTTTCCCTTGGCTGGTGCGGCAAATGGACTCCGCCAACCGGTACATGCAGAAGATCTGGCTTTGGCGGCTTTGGCTGCTTATGGCAACGAGGCGGCCTATAACAGAACCTTTAACTTGGCTGGTGGAGAGACGCTGCGCTACCGGGAAATGGTGACGCGAGTGGCTCAGGCCATGGGCGAGGCGCCGCGCCAGATCCATGTTCCCACCTGGTTCCTGTCCGCAGTGTTGGCAATAGGAGCACGGGTTGGCGCCTCGAGCTATTCGCCGGGCCTAGCCCAGCGTATGAATGAGGATTTAGTCTTTGACGATCAAGACGCGCGCCGGATCTTGAACCATCGGCCGCGGCCCTTTCAGCCGGAATTGCCCGAAGCGTTGATGCGCTGCTAGCTATAAAGCGCGGCGTTATCCAGGAACCATTGCCAAACAGGCTTTAAGCCCTCTTCCAACGAAGTGGTCGGGTCATAGCCCAGTTCGCCGCGCGCTTGGGTGATGTCGCAGTAGGTATGCAAAATCTCACCGGCCCGGAAGTCCTCATAGTGGACTTCGATGGGGTGAGCATCGCCCACGGTGCCTCGCATCGCTTCGATCAGCTGGTTGATGGAGCTGGGGATACCCGTACCCAGCTGGTAAATCCCATTGGCGTCCCCCTCAATACCTCGGCGGATGCCGTCACAAAGATCGTCCACGTAGACATAGTCTCGCTGCTGGGATCCGTCACCATATACGATTAGAGGCTGGCCTCGCAAAATTCGTTTGAAAAAGGCTGCGACCACGCTGCCTTTGTGGAAGGAGCGGGGGCCATAAACATTGGAAAACCGCAAAGATACGGCTTTCATGCCATAAGCACCAGCAAATGCAGAGGCATAACCCTCGACGGCTAGCTTGGCTGCGCCGTACGGCGCGATGGGGTGAGGGACCATACCCTCGTGTACCGGCGGCTCGACCTCACCCAAAATGGCACCACCGGTGGAGGCGTTTACCAGGCGGGTGACCCCGGCCTCGCGCATTGCCATCAGCAGGTTAAAGGTCCCGATGACATTGACCTGGAAATTGTATTCGGGATTTTCGATGGAATCCATGACGCGGGTATCGGCCGCTAGATGGACCACCGCATCCATGCCGGCAACGGCAGTGCGAACGCTATCCCGGTCGCGCAGGTCGCCATGAATAAAGTCGATGTCGCAGTCGCCCAGAAAGGAGCGTTTGCCCAAAGATTCATTGTCCAGTACCCGAATCCGATAGCCACCGGTTTCCAGCAACAGGGGGATCAAGTTGGAGCCGACAAAGCCACAGCCGCCGGTGACAAGAAGATTCCGCATCCCGTCAACTCTCGTCTTAAGAAGGTTTTTTGAGGCCTAGCCCTTTTCCGATTCCCGGTCTTCATTCCAATAGGAAATGCAGGGGATCTTGGTACGGTCGCACCGGTGGGCATACTTTTTCGCGATGTCGCGTGCCTCTTCCAACAAGCCGTCTTCGAGGGTGATGGGATCGAGCCCAAGGCCGATCAGTCCCCTATTCTCTACAAAGAGGTCATTGCTGTCGGCCTCGTTGCGCGGATTGGGCACGTTTTGAATTTCCGCGTTCATTTTCTTTGCCACCATCTCAGCCAGCTCGCTGACTCGGTAGGTCTCGGTCATTTGGTTGAGAATGCGGACCCGTTCGCCATTTTGCACCATGTTGGTGATGGCCAGCTCAATGCAGCGCACCGTGTCTTGGATATGAATGAAGGCGCGGGTTTGCCCGCCGCTGCCGTGCACGGTCAAAGGATAGCCTACGGCGGCCTGCATCAAAAAGCGGTTCAAGACGGTGCCGTAGTCGCCGTCGTAGTCGAAGCGGTTGATCAGACGCTCGTCCAGCTTGGTTTCGGCGGTTTGGGTGCCCCACACGATGCCTTGGTGCAGATCGGTGATCCGCAGGCCGTCGTTCTTGTTGTAAAAGGCAAAGAGCAGCTGATCTTGTGTCTTGGTCATGTGATAGATACTGCCCGGGTTGGCCGGATACAGAATTTCCGTTTCGATCAGCCGGCCATCTTCGGTTTCCACCTTGATGGGCAGGTAGCCTTCCGGAATTTTCATGCCCGCGGTGCCATAGCCATATACGCCCATGGTGCCCAAGTGAACCAGGTGAACGTCCTGTTTGCTTTCCACGATGGCCGCCAGGACATTGTTGGTGGCGTTCAGGTTGTTACTTACCGTATAGCGTTTGTGGTAAGAAGACTTCATGGAATAGGGTGCCGCGCGCTGTTCGGCGAAGTGAACCACGGCATCGGGTTCTTCTTCCTTTAGCAAGTCCAGGAAGCGGACGTAGTTTTCTGCCAGGTCGAAGTTTTCATAGCGGATATCCTGTCCGGTCTTTTCCTTCCAGGCTGCCAGGCGTACGCTCATGGGAGCAATGGGTGTTAGCGAGTCCACCTCAAGCTCAATGTCAATTTTGCGGCGCGACAGATTGTCGACGATGATTATCTCATGCCCCCGGTTTGAGAGATGCAACGCGGTCGGCCATCCGCAAAACCCGTCGCCGCCTAAGATTACGACCTTCATCCGATCCCACCCTTGTTATTAGGTTCCAATTTTCGCGCTGCGGCCCCTACAGCCCTCAGTTATGACGCCAAAAAATTGGATGAATGGCTTGCTATATACCATCGAGCCGATCCTCTTCAAGGGCGGAATTCCTCGGTTTTTGCCTAAATTTCTTTTTTAGGTTATTTGATCTTTCCAATAAAAGATTAGCCGGCAAATAATAACGCTGGGCAAGAGCCGTCTATTGAGTATTTACCCAATGTTGAGGCCTTACCCTTTCCTACTTCCTCAAGGAAAACCAAACTGATCTAACAAAAAACCGAGCCATTATCATCGCCTTGAGCAAGCTCATCGAAAAAAAGGACAAGTCTTGCGAGAAGTGCTTGTTCAGATACTTAAAAAATCCTTGGGTTTTGTGCCATTCAACCTTAGCGGCAGGGGCTTGGCTGCTGGATCCTTGATGATGGATTAGGGCCGAAGAGAGGTGATAAATTCGCCCACCGCTTTCACGGAATCGGCGGCAGAAGTCAATATCCTCAACATGCAAAAAGAAGGCCTCGTCCCAGCCGCCGATATGGTCGAAGTCTTTTTTGCTTAAAAACATGCAGGCACCGCTGATGACCGGAACCTGGCTTAGCGCGCCCTGAGCTGCGCCTTCGTGCAGGTTCAGCCGGCAATCGCCAAAGCGGCCGGGCATCAAACGGTCGAGCCGCAGGCCCTCCACCACCATGGTCCGGGGGGTTAAGTCGGCTCGGCGCGAGCCCCGCTGCTCGCTGCCGTCCGGGTTGGTTAGGCGTCCGCTGAGCAGCCAAGGTGGGTCAAGGCGTTGACCCGCATCCACCAAGAGGCCCAGCGCGTCGGTCGCAAGTTCGCAGTCCGGGTTGAGGAACAAGAGGTAGGGAAAAGAGCTCGCCGTGGCACCCAGGTTACAGCCTGCGGCAAAGCCTACGTTACCGTGGCCGCTAATCACCCGAAGCCGCCCATCGGTTTGAGCGCGATCGTGCAGGCTCTCCAGGACATCAGGCGGATTCCCATTGTCCACAAGCACCGCTTCACCCAGCTCGGACTGCTGCAACAGCGCCTCAAGCGCCCGAAAAAGAACCGGTCCCGTGAAATAAGATACAACGATGGCGCTGACACAGGGCGCTCCTTCTAAGCAGGCTTTTTGGGAAGCGGTCATTACGCCGATAACCATGATTTGTTGATTCCGGGTGGCGCGGGTACTGCAATCAATATACACCCCCGAAAATACTGACTATTTTATCTGTTTTATGGGAGCGGATCGATTTAACAGCTTGAGAGGTGACCAAGTCAGTGCGGCAGCAATTTGACATATGCTCGCGGTTCTTTCCTTCTGAATTTTTTTTCTATCGTTGAGAACTTTTGACAAATCGACGATCCCATCGCGTAAGCCGCAACAGGTTGGGCCGAGGGTGCCGAGGAAGGCTGAACGAAACAACGCGCCAAATTGAAGGCCAATGTGGGCCGGTAAAAATAGCCAAAATAGGATACCTGGCATGTTTTTGACGTACATCCACAGCCTATTTCGGACTCCATGATAAACAGAAAAACGACTATAACGGCCCGAGGTGGCCGAGCCGACATGGCTGACGATTGCATCGGGAACTTGCACCGCCAATTGACCAATCAGGCGGAGCCGGAAGGCGAGATCGACGTCTTCGCAATAGCAGAAAAACCGTTCGTCAAAGCCTCCGACTTGCCGCAGCAAATCGGTTCGGTAAAGGGCAGCGGCGGCGCAAGGTGCGAAGCACTGACCTTCCGCTAACGGTCCCTTGGCTACCTGCCCCTTCAAGCCGCGCCAAACGGCGCCCGAGATGTGGTAATAGTCTCCATATCCATCCAAGATTCCTTCTTTTCCAGGTTCAACTTGTGTCGAACCGAACATGTTGACATCAGGATGCCGGCCGGTTGCTGCCCTTAGCTTCTCCAGCCACTCTTTCTCGGGGTAGGTGTCGGGGTTAAGCGTGACGACCCAAAGAGCAGAGGTCCTCATGATTGCCATGTTGTTGGCGGCTGCAAAACCCAAGTTTTTCTTGTTTTTGATAAGGTCTACCTTCTTTGGCAGCTTCGGGAGGTTTTCAATCGAATTATCTTCGGAGGCGTTGTCTACCAGAATAACCTCAAAGTCTTGATAGGTTTGGGCCATCACCGCCTTTAAACACTGTGACAGCAAATCTCCGCTGTTATAGTTTACAATAATGATGCAAACGTCGGTCATTTGATCGTTATACTTGAATGCAAATTTGGATTCGAGATTTAGCGTTATTCGCCTTCGTGTGCCTCAAAAAAACCCTTCACTCTCTGAATCGGTTAAGATTTATCACAGAATTTAGACGACACGACAAATAGATGGCGAAAGGGTGTTGGCTTGTCGGTATTCTATGGAACTGATATATCCCTTGTTATTGCCGCTTGGATAGAAGTCTACCCCAATTTATTCGATCGACTGGACGATTCCGTTCAAGAACGAACCCTCGCTATATTTGTCTTTTATTTCGACAAAAAGTGGAAATAAGCAAATACCGGCCTGTATTCGAATAATGAAATAGGGTGATCTTAAAGAATGTCGGGTCAAGTTTGTTTCGTTTTGCCGGTCACAGACGATTTGCCCACACGTGAGCGTGAGTTGGCAAAACTGGTTAATCGGTCCAGCACCTTAGTGTCATATGGCTTTGATATTACCGTACTGCGTTTACCAAATGACTCCGGCGCTTTTTCGAGCGGGATGAACACCCTTCGGGATCGCTTGGCGCCGTCGGTGCGAATTGTCGACCTTCCCGAACCAAAAATTGGCAATCCGAACTCGCCAAAGCCCATGTACCGGGCTTACAAGGTTTATGAGTGGCTGAAGTTGGAAGTGTTCGACACTGTCTATTTTTCCTTGGCGGGCGGTGCTGCCTTTTATTGCACAATTGCTAAGTTTCAGGGGCTCGCCTTTTCCGACACGGTTTTGTGTGTCGATGGTGATTTTCCGACCTTGTGGGCTCACCAGGCCAACCAAGAAATAATCCAATCGCCCGATCATTTTTTGACCCTTTTTCTGGAAAAATCGTGCGTGGAGATGGCAGATCGGGTCTTGGTAACAGGAAGCCAACTTTGGGACTGGATGCATAAGGAAGAATGGGCAGTTGAGGCGTCGAGAAGGGTCTATTTTCCATATTTCGGTAACGAGATTGGCAGTCCTTCTGATCATCCGGACTTTGGAATCGGAAACATTAGACATCGAGTACAAGCTCTCTGCTATTGCGGAACGCTCGACTTTCGGCATGGAGTACAGCTGTTTTGTAACGCTATCAAACGTTTGTCCGATAAGATTCCAAGCGACACGCTCATTTTGTTTGCCCTCTCAGACGGCTCTCAAAAAGAGGATGCAGGACTCGATTATATAAAGCGGCAGGCCAAGCTTTGGCCGTACCCGGTTAGGTTACTGAGCGATAAAACCGACTACGAAATTGCCGAAGAATTGGCTGGATTAGCGGCCGCCGCAGTTTTTCCATCGAGTGCCCATCATTTTCCGGATCTCATTTTCCGCCTGTGGGAAAAAAATGTTCCAGTGCTGGCGAGCGAGCACAGCGGTTACAAAGATTATTTTCAAGATGAAGACGTCCAATCGGTCCTGCTATCCGAGCGGCCGCAAGAGATGGCTGATCAATTGGAAAGGACGCTTGACCAGGGTGTGCCGGATCTCTTGCCCCGTTCGAATTTGGCCAATTGGCGAAAAGACTGGATAAATTTCAATTCTGAGATCGTCCCGGTTAATACGAATCATCAACCAGATACTTCTGCTCTGCCTGACTGTGCGGGAGGCTCTGAAGCCAGTGAGATTACGGTATGCCTTGTGCACTACGAGCGTCCTCACTTTCTGGATCAAGCGATTGAATCTCTAGAAAATCAGACATTCCAGAATTTCACGGTGCATGTCATTGATGATGGCAGCCAATCTGCGCAAACTGTTGCCTATCTTGATCAACTAGAGAGCCGGCTCGGCGAGCGCGGATGGAAACTATTTCGGCAAAAAAACTCTTATCTGGGTGCGGCCCGAAATACAGGCGCACGTACGGCCAAGAGTAAGTACCTCTTTTTTATGGACGACGATAATATCGCCAAGCCCAATGAATTAGAGGTTTTTTATGGAGCCGCCGAAAAAACCGAGGCCGATGTACTGACGTGCTTTGGCGATGTATTCGTAGGCGAGCATTTGCCGAAAAATCGCCAACCATCCTTGCGCCGAATTTATTGCGGCGCGAACCTTAGCGGTGGAATGTGGTCTAATATTTTTGGGGACTCAAATTCACTGGTACGGCGGAAAACATTCGAGTCATTGGGTGGCTTTCATGAGGAATTCGGTGCCGGACAGGAGGATCAAGAATTTTTTGCGCGCGTCATACTCGCGGGTCACAAGTTAATGGTGGTTCCAGAGGCTCTTTATTGGTATCGAATTTCCGATGTTCGGTTGCGCAACAATCATTTCAGCATGAACCGCGGTGGTATGAAGGTTTTTGAGGCCTATCTGGCGAATGTGCCGGCTCACCTGAGAGACTTAGTGCGACAGGGTTATGCCCTGGGTTATCGGGCTCCACAGGCGCAAATGACCCACAAGCTGGACCTAAACCCAGGTGTCACGGGAATCGCCTTTAAGGTATACAACTTTCAGAAAAAGTTGTTTGACACCTTTGTTGGATTTCAAAGGAAGGCCATTGATTTTGAAAAGTATATTTTTGCCCGTATGATAAAAGTCCAAGCAGCTGGTGTTGTTTGGGTCATTTCGTTTTTACGTAAATTTTCTAAGTGAGCCGTGCTTAGTCCAATTATTGGCCAAGCCAAATTGCAATGCAAATCACCCCGACTGAGATTCCCGACGTAAAAATTATTCTGCCGCGGCGCAATGGCGATCAAAGGGGCTTTTTCTCGGAAGTTTATAACCGCCGGGATTGGATAGCCGCTGGTTTGGATGTGGACTTTGTTCAAGACAATCATTCCCTCTCCAGGCAAAAAGGCACGTTGAGGGGACTGCATTTTCAGATTCCTCCCCATCCCCAAGGCAAACTGGTGCGGGTCGCGCGGGGAGCGATTTTGGACGTTGCGGTGGACATCCGCAAAGGGTCGCATACATATGGCCGATGGGTCAGCGTGGAGCTGTCGGTGGAAAATTGGCGCCAGCTTTGGGTGCCGGCCGGCTTTGCCCATGGCTTTTGTACTCTCGAGCCCGATACGGAGGTCCTCTATAAGGTGTCAGGCTTCTATGACCCGGACCATGAGCGGGGACTGGCCTGGGACGACCCGCAGATTGGTATCGCCTGGCCGTCTGGGGTGCGTACCGACCTGCTAACGGGCAAGGACCGCCAATGGCCCACCTTGAGGGAACTCCCCGACTACTTTACTTTTAATCTGACTTAGGCACGTTTCGGGCCTGCGCTGAGTCACTTGCAACGGCGGTTTGATCGCAGTGCAATCGGAGGGGCGGTTGAAGATCTTAGTGACCGGCGGGTCAGGCTTTATCGGATCAGCGGTCTGTCGCCATTTGGTAACTGACCTTGGGCTCTATGTTGTCAATCTGGACGCCTTGACCTATGCCTCCAGTGTGGAATCGACGGCCGGCTTGACGACAAGCGGTCGCTATGTCTTCCAAAAAGGGGATCTAAGGAACGGCACCACGGTGCGGGCGCTTTTTCATGAGCATCAACCTGATTCGGTTATACACTTGGCGGCTGAGACCCATGTCGATCGGGGCATCGATCGGCCGGCGGATTTCATCGGCACGAATATCGATGGCACCTTTCTCCTCTTGGAAGCGGCCCTGACCTATTGGGAAGGGTTGCCCCCGGCTCGGCAGAACCAATTCCGTTTTCTGAATGTCTCCACCGATGAGGTCTACGGCTCCTTGGGGGCGGAGGGTCTGTTCAGTGAAAGCTCGCCCTATAGGCCCAACTCGCCCTATGCCGCCAGCAAGGCGGCGGCGGATCATCTGGTATCGGCCTGGCATCGGACCTATGGCTTGCCGACCCTGATCAGCAACTGCTCCAACAATTACGGGCCCTATCAGTTTCCGGAAAAGCTCATTCCCCTGATGATCGCAAAAGCCATGGACGGCCAAGAGCTGCCGGTCTATGGCAACGGCAAAAACGTGCGCGATTGGCTGTTTGTGGAGGATCACGCGCGCGCACTATACCGCATCCTGGTGGCCGGCCGGCCCGGCGAAACCTACAATGTAGGCGGCTCGTGTGAGCGGCAAAACATCGATGTGGTACGGGAAATTTGCCGAATTTTGGACCAGATGCGACCCCGGGCGGACGGCGTAAGCTATGAGAGCCTAGTCCGGTTCGTTACCGATCGTCCGGGACATGACGCTCGCTACGCCATTGATGCCACCAAGATCAAGGAAGAGCTGGGTTGGGGCCCGCGCCTAGCCTTCGAGGTCGGTCTGGAAAAAACTGTGGCTTGGTATTTGGCCCACGATGACTGGTGGCGTCGGATCCTGGCCGGCACCTATCAAGGCGAGCGTTTGGGCCTAAAAGGTCAGCGGCAGACCGAGCCCAGCACCGGCACGACCGAAAACGCCGGGCACGAAACAGATGGGTCGGCAGCCCAAGGGGCTGCCACTTGAACGCCTTGAAAATTTTGGTGACGGGAGGCAACGGTCAATTGGGGCAAGCCCTTGGCGACTGTGGGGCGCCAGAGACGATCATCGTGCGATTGGGTCAGCAAGAATTGGATATCACACGATCCGACCAGGTGCATAGAGTTCTTGCTGAGGTGTGCTGTGACGTGGTGATCAATGCCGCTGCTTATACCGCAGTGGATGGAGCCGAGCGTGAGACCGAGCAGGCCTTTGCGGTAAACCGCGACGGGGCGGCCCATTTGGCCCGCGCCTGCGCTGAACACCGTCTGCCCTTGATTCACCTATCCTCGGATTATGTTTTTGATGGTCAAAGCCGCCATGCCTATGTGGAGACGGATGCCGTTAACCCCCTTGGGGTTTACGGCGCCAGTAAGGCGGCCGGTGAAGAAGCGGTGCGCCAAATAGCAGCACGGCACGTCATTGTCCGTGCCGCTTGGCTGTTTGGGCGTCACGGTCGGTCGTTTGTCAAAACCATGCTTGACCTAGCGGCTACCCACAAGCAGGTGAGGGTGGTCGCCGATCAGCGGGGAAGTCCCACACCTGCTGAACCGCTCGCCGCGGCTTTGGTGTCAATCTCTCGCCAATGCCTGGGTAGAGACGGCGTTCCTTGGGGCACTTACCACCTGGCTGGTGCCCCATCGGTGACCTGGTTTGGTCTTGCAGAGGCGGTCTTCGTCCGACTATCCGAGCTGGGACAAACAGTTCCGCATTTGGAGGCTGTGACCAGTGAAGTCTTTGGCGCTCCAGCTGTTCGCCCCGCTTTTTCCGTATTGGACGGCGGCAAGGCCCAACGAACGTTTGGCATTGAACCCTTTGATTGGCAAAAGGGCTTGGCAGTCGTTATAGACGACTACCTGCGCCATCATCCCCTTGAAGATCAGCATGAGGATCGGCAATGAAAGGCATTATCCTAGCGGGTGGTCACGGCACCCGCTTGCAGCCCATCACCTTGGCGGTCAGCAAGCAGCTCTTGCCGGTCTATGATAAGCCGATGATTTACTATCCCCTCAGCACGTTGATGCTGGCCGGAGTCCGGGAGATTTTAATCATTTCGACGCCCCGGGATCTGCCGGCGTTCAAGAGTCTACTAGGAGACGGGACTCAGTGGGGCCTTACGTTTGAATTTGCCGAACAGGCGATTCCGGCGGGTTTGGCCGAGGCGTTTTTGATCGGGAAGGCTTTTATCAATAATGAATCGTGCGCGCTGGTCCTAGGCGACAACTTGTTTTTTGGACACGGTTTGCCCGAACTCTTGCAATCTGCGGCGAAACGAAAGACAGGCGCGACTATCTTCACCTATCGAGTTAACGAGCCTCAACGCTATGGAATCGTGGACATGGACCAAGAGGGCCGGATTGTTGGGTTGGAGGAAAAACCTAACGAGCCTCGCTCAAACTGGGCCGTTACGGGACTCTATTTTTACGACCGTCAGGTCATAGATATTGCTAGCAACCTGGAGCCGTCAAAACGGGGCGAACTCGAGATCACCGATGTTAATCTGGCTTACCTGGGCCAGGATCAACTTTACCACGAGCCCCTGGGCCGCGGCTTTGCTTGGCTGGATACTGGCACCCATGATTCCCTTATCGAGGCCAGCGAATTTGTGCGAACCGTAGAGAGCCGGCAGGGCCTTAAAATCGCCTGCGTTGAGGAAGTGGCCTATCACATGGGCTTTATAAACCAGGAAAAGCTTAGCCGATTGGCGGCGAAAATGGGCGCTAGCTCCTATAGAGCCTACCTGCAGAGCTTGATTAAACCCTAACCGCAATCTGGCGTTATTGAGGAGGCACTTCTGATTTGGCGCTATTTTTCTTCCGCTTACCGGGTCGCAGGAGGCTCTGGTCGGGGATAAATCCCGATTCGGTAGCTGCGGTCACTAGTCTTTTCAGGCGACGCATGCGCCGTCTTATGCGCCGGTTTTTGTTTTTGCGATTGGCCTTTTTGATTTCATGAACACGCTCATAAGCCTGCAAAACTTCTGTGGGGTCGCCTTGCATGCGTACGGTTCCTTGATCGATCCATACCGCATGATCGCACAAACTGCGGATCGTTTGGGCGTTGTGGGATACCAACACCACGGTTTTGTCCGATTGAATTACTTTTCTGAGAGCCTCGGCGGATTTTTCGCGGAAACTGGCGTCACCTGCTGCGAGCGCCTCGTCGATCAACATCACATCCGTTTCAACATGGATCGCGACGGAAAAGCCCAGCCTGGCCGCCATGCCCGACGAATAGGTGCCTAGCGGATCGTCGATAAACTCTTCCAATTCGGCGAATTTAATGATCTCGGGCATGCGTTGGCGAATTTGTTCCCGGCTCAATCCCATAAGCATCCCGCTGATCATGGCATTTTCTCGGCCGCTCAAGGTGCGCGCAAGTCCGGCCTTGACGGATAAAGGCCGAATTTGGCGCCCATGGCTGTCAATCCAGCCCCGATCCGGTTTTATAATCCCAGCAATAGCGCTGATGAGTGAACTCTTACCGGCACCATTTTTTCCAATGATGCCGGTGGTTTGCCCTTGCCGAATGTCAAAACTCACGTCTTTTAGCGCCCAAAAGGGTTGCGTTTTCCACGTCAAGAGGCTTTGACGGCGAACATATCGGACACCCACGTTGCGAATAGAAACCGCAACCTCGTGCTTTTTTTTCCGCTTTTCTTGATCGGCCAAGGGCTCGCTTTCAGGGCAGTAGTCCGGCATCTCGATTATCGCACGATTTTTGGAAAGATGTAGTCCAGCCGCTGATGGGCCACAAGCGCAACCAGAATGACAACCAAGGAACAGGCGAAAATGACCCAAAGATGGAAGGGGTCTGGGGCCAGGCCGTCCATAAAGACGCCCCGATAGTCCTGGATTAGTCGTGCCATGGGATTGTATTCAACAACAAACTGATATTGTTCCGGGACCCTGGAAATATCAAAAAATACGCCCGAGAGGAAAAATCCGGCCCGTATGAAAAAGCCAAAAATAGCAGATAGTTCAGGGACGAAGGGTACCAAGGCGGAAGTTGCCAAGGCGCAAGCCAAAATAAAGGTAAACTGAATGATCAGCAGGGGGACGAGAACCCATACGGCAGATAAAAAGGGTGTTTGGGACCAGATGACGACAATAAAAAGAAGGCTCAGGGCGATGCCAAATTTAAGCGTTTCCGTCAAAATTGCCCGAATCGGTAAGATCACCTTGGGTATGTAAATCTGAGTGATAAAGTTTTTATTGCCTGATATTGAGGTCATGGCTGCACTCACGGCAGTACCGAACCAAGTCCAAATCACCATTCCAACAAAAATAAACAAGACCAAGTCTTCGGATTTACCCCGTAAGACAACGCGTAAAAGAAAGGCGAAAATAAAAGTATTTAAGATTGGGTCGATCAACCACCAGATAATGCCAATCGCCTTTTGCGATGCTTCTTTTTTGAGATCAACGAGGGATAAATAAAAGACGACCGGAAAATATTTAATTGGCAGGTATTTGGCAAACATCTGTCACTGGTTCCGGTGCCGAGAGATTCTAGCGATCACGGGGATCGTATTAAGACATGCAAGAGGGCTTGGCAATCTCAATCAAACCAATGGCTGCATTTGAAAAGGTATTTCGAGCTTTTGCTATTTTTGGAATTGTTAACATTCAAGCGTTCCTTATGCTGGCCGGTTGTCTCCTTTATAGGATCGCTTCCCGAGAATTGCAGCAAGCACGCCAAGGGGTTAATTGCTGCTTGTTTGACATTGTGTCCACAGTATATCTTGCCGCCCGCCCGGTCGTATGGGGACCGCGGATGTTTCGCCCGAGGCGTCAATAAATACGGCTCGGAGTGAGGTCAAAACAAAGGTTTCCTTATGCTCCCAAACTTTATCGTCATCGGCATGGATAAGGCGGGTACCTCTTTTTTGTACCGCTGCTTGAAAGAACACCCGGACATTTTTCTGCCCCGCAAAGAAATTCAGTTCTTCGGTCGCTTTTGGGACAAGGGCTTGTCCTGGTATGAGGATTTTTATGGTCAGGCCAGCGGCTATAAAGCGGTCGGGGATATCACGCCGGGTTATTGGCGTAGCAAAGGGTTACCCAGGATCAAGGAGGTGATGGGTGATCGGGTTAAATTGATTTTCCTGGTGCGAAACCCGATGGATGTGGACTTTTCTTGGTATGTTCAGTCTTTGGGCATCGGCAAGCTTTTGGATTCCAGCTTTGCCGAGGCGGCACCTCTTAATTTTGCTAAGGTCCCCAAGGCTCTTAACTATCTGCGAAACAACTTTGACGAACGCCAGGTGCTAATTATCAACTACGATGAGGATTTGCGGCCGGATCCCAAGGTTGGCCTGTCAAAAATCCTCAGTTTTCTAGGGCTGTCGTCTGAACTTCCCCAAGGCTTGATCCAGTCTAGCGGTCAAAGCGCTAATTCTGGCAAGATGCCGCGCTACCTATACTCGCCCGATCGGCCTATCGAGGTATTCGGTCAAAACAGCAATTTTATCGTGCCGAGGAATACCCTTGTTTTATGCACTGAGCGGTTTGGTGAAGAGGTGATTTTCAATCCGTCGCCGGATTTGGTGGCCCAGGCCTTTGGCCGGCAATCAAGATGGACGCAAACATTGCCGATCCAATCACGTAAACGCCTTTACCAGAAGGTCTACAAGCCCATTGTTTCCCAAATTAAGAAAAAGCATGGCATCTATTCGCCGCGCTGGGAGCAGCACGAGTCCAAGCCTGCCTATCGGCTTGCCGATCCGCCGAGGCCCTTTCGCCAGCGATTTTGGTCCGGCAAGCCCGGTCCTGATGCCAGCAAAGACCCAGCCTATCAGAAGATGATACTCGAAAATCTGCGGGCCAAATGGATGGCCGAGGACTGAACTCCATGCCGTCGTTACGGCGGCTTTAGCACCTGGCACATAGCGTTAGCGACGTCAGTGGTGCGGTGATAATCCGCCCAAAATCCGTTTCATCTTGCGCGCCGCCCGCCATACAAGCGAATGCTTGAATTGTTTTAAAAAATCCCTCAGCCAAACTACCTTAACCGCTGCATTTGAATCCGCGCCACCCATGATTTTGAGGCGTTTCTGGCGTCTCTTTGCTTGTTTGTCCTGCAGCGATTTGGCGTATAGCAAGATCGAGCGATAGGCCAAGGGAACTTCCTCAATGAAGGGGCTGGCCACCCGCAAAACTCCAGCTGTTTGACTATAGTGGAGCGATTTTACCCCGCCTTTGGGTTTGCGGTACCAGAACAGAGCCTCGGGCACGACCTCCAAATGATAACCCCGCAAGACCGCGCGGGCGAATAGCTCATGATCTTCCTTACCCACTCTGTACTCGGTCCGGAACCCGCCTAAAGCGACAAAGGTCTCCCGTCGGATCAGGGCGTTACAGTCACCAAATCCGTTGACAAAAAAACCAAAAGCGACGCTCGGCCCCAGGGGGGCAAAACACCGTGATGGCCGGGTGGTGGGCCCCGGCATTTCCTCACTGTCGAAATAATTCGCAAAAGACGTCAATATATCGGCGCCGCTGCGCTGGGCGACGCGGACAAAAGTTTCCAGTTCGTTAGGTTGGGCCACATTGTCATCATCCATAAACAAAATGTAGTCGCCGCGAGCGTGTTGGACCGCGTTGTTGCGGGCCGCGCTAACGAACTGGTTCTCCTGGCGAATGACCTGCCAGCCCAATGGGGTAAATTCCTTTTCCAGTTGATCCAGGAACTGGGCATTTTCCTCACCTGGGCTGCCGTCATCGACTAACACCACCTCGAAGTTTCGGTAGCTTTGCCGCTTGACTGATTCAATGGCCTGGCGAACCAGCT
>JBCCHN010000050.1:0-32041 GCA_039028695.1 Pseudomonadota bacterium | reverse complement strand
TCCAAGATCACCCGGCAATACGGCATGTTCGGGCTGGAGCCGGGCCATCTGACAATTCGCCTCCGTGGATCGGCTGGGCAGTCCCTGGGCGCCTTTGCGGTCCAGGGGGTTAAGCTGGAGGTTTTTGGGGATGCCAACGACTATGTTGCCAAGGGTCTCTCGGGGGGTGAGGTGGTTGTGCGCCCCATGACCTCCAGCAAGTTGGTCTCCAATGAAAACACCATCATCGGCAACACGGTGCTTTATGGCGCGACGGCGGGCCGGCTTTTCGCTGCGGGTCAAGCCGGTGAGCGCTTTTGCGTGCGCAACTCCGGCGCCCTTGCAGTGGTTGAAGGCTGTGGGTCCAACGGCTGTGAATATATGACAGGCGGCACGGCCGTGGTCTTGGGGCCCGTGGGTGCCAACTTCGCGGCGGGCATGTCGGGCGGCATGGCCTTTGTCTATGACCCGGACAACACCCTGCCGCGGGATATCAACGCGGACAGTGTGATTTTTCAACGCTTGGCATCTGCCCATTGGGAGACCGAACTAAAGGCCCACATCGCAAAGCATCAGTCCGAGACCCAGTCCCGTTTTGCCGAGCGCCTTTTGGTGGACTGGCCGCAAGAACGGGAAAAGTTCTGGCAGGTCGTCCCCAAGGAGATGCTGGAACGCTTGAGCCATCCCGTGCGCGATGACCTTCAGGACGTGCAGGAAGAGCGAGCGTAACCCGGCTGCGCTAGGGTCTGCGCCAGGATCTGCGCTAGGAAAAGGGGAGAAGGCTAAAATGAAGCTTGATGGGAAAAGGGCCGTCGTTGTGGGGGGCACATCAGGCATCGGCTTGGCGACGGCCAAGCAGTTGGCGAACGCGGGTGTTGAGGTCATCGCGGTGAGCCGCTCTCCGGAGCGGGCCGGCGCCTTGCCGATGGGGATCGAGGCGCGGGCCTGCGATGCCCGTGACCCAAATGCCTTGGCCGCCCTTTTTGCCGATTGCGCACCCTTCGACATTTTGGTCAGTGCCGCCACCGGCGGGGAGCGCGCCTTTGGGCCGTTCCTGGAGATGGATATGGAGGGTTATCAGGGGTCCTTCGATAAGCTGTGGGGCTATGCCAATGTGGTGCGTTTCGGCGCGGAGCATCTGGTCGCGAATGGCTGTATCGTTTTGGTCAGCGGCTATCCCGCCCGCCGGTCCGGCCCCGGCTTGGCGGCGCTATCATCCGTCGGTGGCGCGGTCGAGGCTCTGGTTCGCTCCGTAGCGGTGGAAATTGCCCCGCGGCGCATCAATGTGGTCTCGCCGGGCGTGATCGACACCCCCATGTTCGGCCCCGACGATCCAGAACGCCGACAAAAGGTGGATGACATGTGTGGCGAGTACCTCATTCCCCGTGCCGGCCTGCCGGAGGAGGTCGCCCAGGCAATCCTTTTCCTCATCCAAAACGACTTTGTCACTGGCACCACCGTGGATGTGGACGGGGGGGCCCTTCTGAGCTAGCCCGCCCCTGTGGCCCCTTCTGGGTCTGTTCAAGAGACAAAAAGCGGCGTATGAGAGGTTTTGTCATGCGCCAACTCTATCATCTCGCAATCGATCCCGGCTGCCGCAAGGTGCGCATCCTGCTCCATGAGAAAGGGCTGGAGGCGGAGTTGCGCAGCGAAAAGGTCTGGGAACAGCGTCAGGTCTTCCTGCAGATGAACCCGGCGGGTGAAGTACCGGTGCTGATCGAGGAGGATGGCATCGCCATATCGGGCAGTCAGGTGGTTGTGGAATATCTGGAAGAAGCCTATCCCGCGCCCTCTTTATTGGGCGAGGACCCGCTGGACCGGGCCGAGGTGCGGCGGCTGGTGGCCTGGTTCGATCAGAAATTCCACCGGGAAGTTACCATGAACTTGGTCGAGCAGAAGGTGATCAAGCGTTTGTTGGGTCAGGGTCAGCCAGATTCATCGGCCATCCGGGCGGGGCATAGCAACATTCATTATCACTTGGACTATGTTGCTTGGCTCAGTGATCGCCGTCGCTGGTTGGCGGGGGACTACTTCAGCTTGGCGGACATTACCGCGGCGGCTCATTTTTCAGCGGTGGACTATCTGGGCGACGTGCCGTGGTCCAGACATCATGATGCCAAGGATTGGTATGCCCGGGTTAAATCCCGCCCTTCCATGCGACCTATCCTAGCCGATCAGATTACCGGATGTAAGCCGGTACGCCATTACGTGAATTTGGATTTTTAGCGGAAGAGCTAATCGAGGTTCAGGTCTAATTTTTCGATGTTCCTTTGAGCCAGCTCACCAGTTGGGGTGCCCTCACCCATAACGGCGGCACGGACCCAATCTTCGCGGGCACCCGCTTCATCACCGCTGAGGCGGCGCAAAATGCCCCGCTCCAACAGAGCATCCGGATTTTCAGGGTCATTTGCCAAGGCCGTTTCCAAATCGGCGGCAGCCAGACCCTCTTCCCCGAGATAACGATAGGCACTGGCCCGATAGACAAAGATCTCGCTGTTGCCGGGTGCCTTGAGAATGGCCTGAGTGAAGTCGTCCACCGCTTCACCGTAATGGCCTGCCGATGCCAGTGTAATGCCCCGGTCCGTGAGGATCTGTACAGAGGTCGGATCCCCCTGAAGGGCGGCGGTCTGGGCTCGATAAGCCCGGTCCAGGTCGCCGGCCAGCAACCAAGACTGCCCGGCTTGGGCCAAGAGTGTGCTTTGAAAATCTAGTTTTTCCTCCGGCAGGTCTTTCACCAAGTCCTCCAGGCGCTGCGCTGCGACGCCGTAGTGGCCCAACTCAATGAGGGCGATGGCGGCACAATGGCGAGCGTGTTCGGCGCCGCCCTCGCCAATCCACCCGGTGGCCATCTCGAAGGTATCCTCCGGCCGTTGGTAAGCGTTCTCCAAGCAGGAACGGTAGCGCTCGCCGCTATCGGCCTGCTCCAACTGAGCGTGGACGATTGAGGGATTGGCCAAAAAGCTAGCAGCAAATAGCCAGGTGAGGCCTATAACAACCTGAAATCTAAACTTGTGGCCGAGGAAGGTCATGATCTGTTCTTGGGATTTTGGACGAAATTTCACTGGCTTTTACGCGTTCCACAGCCAAGGTAGAACTTAATTGATCTTTGAGGAGATGGAAGAGGCAATGCCCGGTAATCTATTTTGCTTCGGTCTGGGGCTATCGGCGCGCACCTGGGCGCAGAACCTCCTGACGGAGGGCTGGTCGGTGGCAGGGACCACCCGTAGCGCCGAAAAGGCCGAACGTCTGGCCGAACAAGGCTTTCGTCCTTTGATTTTCAGCCGCGATGCTCAAGACCCCGATTTGGAGGACTGCCTGCGGTCCAGCAGCCACCTCTTGATCAGTGTCGCGCCCGATGAAGCAGGGGACCCTGTGTTGGATCTTTACGGCGAGGCGATCGCGGCAAGGGGAGCGGCCTGGGACTGGGTCGGCTATCTCTCCACCACCGGTGTCTATGGAGACCGGGGCGGGGACTGGGTCGATGAGGAGGCCGACTTGCAACCGACGGCCCCACGCAGCGAACGGCGGGTGGCCGCCGAAAGGGCCTGGCTCAAGCTTTGGGAAGAGCATCAGTCACCGGTGCACATATTCCGCTTGGCCGGCATCTATGGCCCGGGACGCAACGCGTTGGAGACGATTCGGCGCGGCAAGGGAAAACGGATCAATAAGCCCGGTCAGGTGTTTAGCCGCATTCATGTGGACGACATCGCTCAAGCCCTGTCGGCTTCTTTAGCACGGCCCCGTCCCGGTCGGATCTATAATGTTTGCGATGATTGCGCCGCGCCGCCCGAGGCAGTGATTGCCCACGCGGCGAAACTCCTCGGACAGGCGCCGCCCCCCTTGGAGGACTTTGAAGCCGCTGATCTGTCCCCCATGGCGCGCAGCTTTTACCGGGACAACAAGCGGGTCAGCAATCGGCGTTTGCATGATGAACTTGGCGTTACGCTCAAGTACCCCGACTACCAAGCAGGCCTCAGTGCCTTGTTGTCGGAAGGCCACAAACCTTAGCTTTGCAAGAGATCGAAGAGACGATCCAAGGTTCGATTGAGGCGGTCTAGGTCGTGTGGTTCGGACAGGCGGTGATCGCCGCCCTTCACGATGGTGACCTCGACGTCGTCTGAAGCCAAAGCATCACTTATTTTTTGAGCGGTTTCCCAGGGCACCGCTTCGTCCTTTTGGCCTTGCAACAGGCGGACGGGGCAAGAAATGGGGATGGGCCCATCCAGGAGCAGGTTTTTGCGCCCATCTTCGATCAGATCCCGGGTGATGATGTAGGGTTCGTCCGAGTAATCCGATGGTTGTTCCAGGCGGCCCTCGTTCATGAGCTGGTTTCGCTGGCCCGGATTGAAGCCTCGCCACATGGCCTGGGTGAAATCCGGGGCCGCGGCGATCCCGACAAGGCCGGCGACCCGTTCCGGCCGCTCCCGCGCCACCAAGAGAGAGATCCAACCACCCATGGAGGAGCCGACGAGGACTTGCGGCCCGTCGGTCAGGTGATCCAAGGCGGCAAGGGCATCGTCTTTCCAGCGCCCGATAGTCCCCTCCTCGAAGGCGCCGCTGGACAGGCCGTGGCCCAGATAGTCGAAGCGCAAAAAAGCGCAGCCCCGATCTGCGGCATAGGCTTCCAGGGCGATAGCCTTGGTACCGCTCATGTCCGACATGAAGCCACCCAAAAAAACCAAACCCGGCCCCAGACGCCCTTTGGCGGCTGATTGGCGGTGGTAGGCGACTTGGTGACCACCGTCGCGGGGCAAGAATTGGGCGGCGCTGACATTTTGCATTCTGTTTACCGGGTTCGGATGCTATGGAAGGGGCAACAAGAGTATGGGACATCGGGGGCCGTGGAACCAGACCCAAGCCAAGCTGAGAGTGATGCGGATCTTTTCGAGCCGCCGCGGGTGGTCGACGGCCTGACGCGTCCGGACGGTTCCCCGGCTGTCGTTATGCAGGTTCTGCCCCGTCTGGTGGCCGGGGGCGTGGAGCGGGGCACGGTGGACATGGCCCAGGCGCTGGCAGCAGCCGGGGCCACGGCCTTGGTAGCGTCCGCCGGGGGGCCCATGGAAGCTCATTTAAAACGCTTCAATGCACAACACATCACCCATCCGCTGGCTTCCAAAAACCCTTTTGTCATTCGTCGCAATATAGACCGCCTGGCCGAAATCATCACTCGGTACAAAGTGGACATTGTGCATGCCCGCTCCCGCGCGCCGGCTTGGTCCGCCTATTGGGCAGCGCAAAAGACCGGCTGCCACTTCATCACCACGACCCATGCCCCCTATGGGGCGGCGAATGCTTTGAAGCGGCGCTACAATTCGGTGATGACCAAAGGCGAAAGGGTCATCGCCATCTCCGAGTTCGTGGCCGACTATCTGCGCCGCACCTATGCGGTGGACCCGGCCCGAATTCGCATTGTTCACCGTGGCGTGGATCTGTTGCGTTTTGATCCCGGAAAGATTACCTCGGAGCGGGTTATCAAGCTGGCCCAGCAGTGGCGCATGCCCGATGGGGTGCCCCTGATTTTGTTGCCCGGTCGCCTGACCCGCTGGAAGGGACAAGCGGTCTTGCTAGAGGCGGTTAGCCGGCTCAAGGGCTTGGATCTTTGTTGTGCCCTCTTGGGCTCGGACTTGGGACGGGAAGGCTATCGTCAAGAGCTAGAAAAGATGATTACGGACAAGGGCCTGACCGGACGGGCCTTCATCTTGGAGAATTGTGACGACATGCCGGCCGCTTACAAGCTGGCCGATGTGGTTGTCTCCGCCTCTAGCGAGCCCGAGGGTTTCGGCCGGGTGGTAAGCGAATCCCAAGCCATGGGGCGCCTGACCATTGTCAGCAATCACGGCGGCGCCAAGGAACAGATCATCGATGGCCGAACCGCCCTCTCCTTTACGCCGGACGACCCGGACTCACTGGCCAAAGCCATCGTGCGCGCCCTTTCCCTTTCCGCCGAGGATCGGGACCTAATGCAGTCTCGTGCGGTCCAGCATGTCAGGGATAACTTCAGCAATGAGGTGATGTGCCGCAAGACCATCGGCCTCTACCGAGAACTGCTGCGCGCCGATGCTTATGCGCCGGCATCGTGACCAAAACCTAAGTGACGCCCAGTACCAGATCCTGGATCGTGCATGTGGGGTCAAGGTCGCGGGCGAGAGCCCGATAGCGATTGTGGAACTCATCCCGTCGGGTTGAACAGGTTTGCAAATGGCGGGCACCGGCGCTGGGGTCGAAGGCGGTGCGTCCATGCATGACCCGGTGATTGTCGATGACCAAAAGATCACCGGGTGACAGTGTTAGCCGCAGCCAGTGATCCTCATCCATTAGGCAGCTTTCCCACGCGCAAAGGGCCCTGTGAAGAGGTTCGATTAGGTCCAGCGGCAGGTCGAAGTGCTGGATGGATCCCCGATTATACCGGATCCCCGCCACGGCGCCGTCATGATCAAGGGTAATGACCTTTCCCATGGCTTGCCATTGATCCTCGGGCGAAACGTTGGCGCTGAAAGACAAAGGCGTTTGGGAGAGGCAGGCAAAGGCATCCGGACCGGACTTGCGCAATCGCTCCGCCAAGGCGAAGCCATCCACCAAGAGAGTCTCTCCGCCACGGCTATGTGCCTCCAAACAGTGCAGGTAAATCAAACCCGAAAGGGAGGTTCGCCAGCAGGTGTCGGTGTGAGGAGCTAGGAAATTTGCCTTGCGAGTGTTCACCGGTACACGAGGGTCCACCCGGATGTTTTCTAGTTCGGGTTTGGCTTCATCGTCCGCGTAGGGGGAGGGAGATACCAACCCAAAGAGCCGCGCAACCTCCAAAACCTGTCCCTCTTGCGGGGGAACTTTTTGCAGCAAGCAAAAGCCATAATCCAAGAGCTGTTCAAAGCAGGACAGCTTGGCCTGGGGGTCCGTCCGCAAAAAATCCCAGTTTTCGGATGGAATGTTTTTTCTAAGACCATGATCCCACAAAATGGGGTGCCGACGCCGGCGTGTCCGTTCCGCCTGGCTGGGGCAGTGATCCCGCAGCCAAGCGGCACCATGCTGGGACTCATTGCCCATTTTGACACCGGGCTTTTCCAGCCCCGACCAGGTGAGGCGCAGGTCGCCCGATTCTGTGATGCACAGTTCGGTTGGCTGGGCGGCGGCTGGAATCTCTGCTTCGGGGCCCGGTGAACCAGCCAGGCTTTTTCTAAAGTCGGGGGTTCGGGAAAACCATACCCCCGGATAGCGACTGCGGTGGCCGTCTCCCCAGGCGATTTCCACAACGCCTTTTTCTAGGGTTGCCGTTACGATCTGGTCGCGTCGTCCCATGAGATCTCGCTAAAGCTATGCAGCCTGGGGGCAAAGGGTCGCTTGCCAATAGTGGTCGCCCGAAGGGGCGCTGTCCAGTAATCTGGAAGGGGTGATTGGGCGCAGCGGTTTCTTGACAGCCATTGAATTCCTTTTACATTGCGCCGCCAGGGCCGTTGAGGAGCGGTCCTTTGGAGTTGTTCCGAGCGGATAGAATTACAAAAAACGAGAGTTTTCATGGTTGCCATTACCTTGCCGGACGGCAGCACGCGTGATTTTGATGGGGCCGTTACAGGTGCCCAGATCGCCGGTGATATTGGCCCCGGACTGGCCAAATCCGCCCTGGCGATCAAGGTCGACGGTGCCCTTTGGGACCTGAGCCGGGCCATCGAGCAGGACGCCAGTGTGGAGATTGTCACTCGAGGGCACCCTGAGGCCATGCCGCTTTTACGCCACGACTGTGCCCACGTCTTGGCTGAAGCAGTGCAAGAACTCTATCCTGAGACGCAAGTGACCTTCGGCCCGGCCATCGAGAACGGTTTTTACTACGACTTTGCCCGGGAACAGCCCTTTACGCCGGAGGACCTGGAGCTTATCGAAGCGCGCATGCGCGAGATTGTCGTTCGGAATGAGAAGATTAAGCGGGAAGTCTGGGATCGGGCCGAGGCCATTCGCTACTTCAACAAGATTGGCGAAAAGTATAAGGCCCAGCACATTGAGACCCTGCCGCAAGATGAGGTGATTACCATCTATCGCCAAGGCGATTGGCTGGATCTTTGTCGGGGACCCCACTCGCCCTCGACGGGCAATCTTGGAAAGGCCTTTAAGCTGACCAAGGTCTCGGGCGCCTATTGGCGCGGCGACGCGCGCAACGAGCAGCTTCAGCGAATCTATGGCACCTGTTGGGAAACGGAGAAGCAGCTCAAAGCCTACCTGCACATGATCGAGGAGGCGGAAAAGCGCGATCACCGCCGCTTGGGCCGGGAAATGGGCCTTTTCCACCTTCAGGAAGAGGCCACGGGCTCGGTCTTTTGGCACCCCAAGGGCTGGACCCTCTATCGAACGGTGGAGCGCTATATGCGCCGGCGCTTGGACGCGGCCGGTTACGTGGAAATCAAGACACCCCAGTTGATCGACCGTTCCCTCTGGGAGGCTTCGGGCCACTGGGAAAAGTTCCGCGAACATATGTTCATCGCCGAATCCGAGGATCGTATGCTGGCGGTCAAGCCCATGAACTGTCCCGGTCATGTCCAGGTTTTCAAGCAGGGCCTGACCAGCTATCGGGATTTGCCGTTGCGCATGGCCGAGTTCGGGTCTTGTCACCGCAACGAGCCCTCGGGGGCCTTGCATGGGTTGATGCGGGTGCGATCTTTTACCCAGGACGACGCACACATTTTTTGCACACCCGAGCAGATCAACAGCGAAACGGTTACTTTCTGCGACCTCCTGCAGTCCATTTACCGAGATTTGGGCTTTGATGAGGTGGCGGTAAAGTTTGCCGACCGCCCGGCGACCCGGGCCGGCGCGGACGAGACCTGGGATCAGGCCGAGAGTGCCCTAACCGAGGCCGTGCAGGCGGCTGGTCTGGACTACAGCCTCAATCCCGGGGAGGGTGCCTTTTACGGCCCCAAGTTGGAGTTCGTGCTGCGCGATGCCCTTGGGCGAGACTGGCAATGCGGCACCCTGCAGGTGGACTTTGTCATGCCCGAGCGTCTGGGCGCCTCCTACGTGGGCGAGGACGGGCAAAAACATCGGCCGGTCATGCTCCACCGGGCAATCCTGGGGTCGTTCGAGCGTTTTCTGGCCATTCTCATCGAGCAATATGCCGGTAAGTTTCCCTTATGGCTGTCGCCGGAGCAGGTTGTGGTGGCCACAATCACCTCGGATGCGGATGATTACGCCAACCAAGTGTGCCAGGCCCTTAGGGCGGCCGGCTTGCGGGCCCGTGTCGATCTGCGCAACGAGAAGATCAACTACAAGGTCCGTGAGCATAGCCTTGCCAAGGTGCCCGCCATCGCCGTGGTGGGCCGGCGCGAGGCCGAGGAAAAAACCGTGGCTCTGAGGCGCCTGGGCGGCAAGAACCAGGAGGTGCTGGCGCTGGATGCGGCCATCGCAGGACTGGTCGAAGAAGCAAGCCCGCCCGATGCTTAAAACTCTCGAGTAGGCGGGCCGGTTGTGACCTTTCAGCTCAATAGGCATGTCGCGGCGGTGAGTGAACCTCCCACGGGCGAGACCGCGCGCTGGATCAAGGAAGGCTTGGCCAACCCGGATTTGCCACTCATCGACGCGGCGCAAGCCGTGCCCAATTACCCGCCGGCTGAAGTCCTTAGGGAGCATTTGGCCGAGGTGGTGCGCCAGGCCGAGAGTGCTTTTTATACTCCAATTCTGGGTTTGCCCAAACTGCGCGATGCCTTAGCGTTGGACCTCGCCAAAGGTTACGATGCGCCTATCGGCGAAGAGTCGGTGGCCATCACCTGCGGCGGCAATCACGCCTTTTGCATGGCGATCTTAGCCCTGGCCAGCCCCGGCGATGAGGTCATCCTGCCCGAGCCATTTTATTTTAATCACGAGATGTGGTTCGACATGCAGGGCATTGGCGTGCGTCGCCTGGCTTGCCGCGAACGAGGGGAAGGTATGGTCCCCGAGCCCGCTGATGCCGCCGCGCTGATCACCGAGCGAACCCGCGCCATTGTCTTGATCTCTCCCAACAATCCGACCGGTACCATTTACGAGCCTGCCCGCTTAAAGGCCTTTTATGATTTGGCCCGCCAGCACGACCTGGCCCTCGTTGTGGACGAGACCTACAAGGATTTTCTGCCGGGCGATGGGCCGGCACACAGCCTTTTCGCCGAGCCGGACTGGGGTGACGTTTTTGTTCAGCTCTATAGCTTTTCCAAGGTCTATAGCCTAACCGGATATCGGACCGGATCGATTGCGGCCGGGCCGCGCTTTATCCAGGCGGTGGCCAAGATTGCCGACACCTTGAACATTTGCGCGCCCCGTGTGGGCCAAGAGGCGGCCCTGTTCGGCTTGACGGAGCTGGGCGATTGGCGGGAACACAAACGCCAAGACCTCCTAGCGCGGATAAAGCTGTTGGACCGAGCTGTGGCCAAACATAAGCCGGCTTTTCAGATGGTGTCTCGCGGGGCCTTTTTCGCTTACTTGCGCCACCCCTTGGGTGGGCAGGCCTCGATCGAGGTGTCTCGGCGACTCCTCATGGAGCAATCGGTTTTGACCTGGCCCGGATCCTTTTTTGGGCGCGATCAGGATCCTTATATCCGTCTCGCCTTTGCCAACGCCAAGCCAACGGAAATTGATGAAACGATTGCGCGTTTGGCCCGCTTTGGCGATCCGGCGTGATTTCTTAACGGCCCCCACGCTTTGTTATTGAGTTCTTTACCATGCCGACGTATGAGGGGTCGAAGGGGTCCAAATGGGCCGGTTTTTGTGGCAAATCAACTGTGGACTCGCCGACAGCGCCGTAACGTGGTAAGCTGTTGGTGTTGTTTGTGATTGACGAAAGGAGCTTAACTCATAGCACGTCCACCCTTTGATCAGACGCCGTCGCGTGATGGACCGCGTGTGAACGAAACAATCGGAGTCCCCTCGATCCGACTGATAGATGAAACGGGAGATAATATAGGGGTCGTATCCACTCAGGAAGGTCTCGAACGCGCCAAGAACGCGGGCCTCGATTTGGTCGAGGTGTCCCCAGGGGCCGACCCGCCGGTCTGTAAGATCCTTGACTATGGCCGGTTTAAATACGAAGCGCAGAAGAAAAAGAATGAAGCGCGCAAGAAGCAAAAGGTCATTGACGTCAAGGAAATCAAGATGCGCCCCAACATCGATAGTCATGACTACGATGTGAAGATGCGCTCAATCCAAAAATTCATCGGCGAAGGAGACAAGGTCAAGGTCACCATGCGCTTTCGTGGGCGCGAGATGGTGCACCAAAACCTGGGTCTGGATCTGTTGCACAAGGTGCGCGATGAGTTGGAGGACCTGGCCAAGGTGGAGCAGTTCCCCAAACTGGAAGGCCGCCAGATGACCATGGTGATGGCGCCCCGTTAGACCAGGCCGGTCTCTTTAAATCCAGTCGGTCTTTTCAATTTACCCGCGCGTTGTCGTGAGTGGGGGCGATCGCCGCTGCGCTCATAGGCTCGGATGCCGGCGTGGTATAACTCCCCAAAAACGGGAGTGTGAAGAAGCCTTGCAATGTCATGATGGTCTGGTTATAACCCGCCTCTTCCAAACCAGCGGTCCGGCGAAAAGGGCATGCCCAGCCGCTTGGAATGTCGTCATTTATCTAACAAAAGGATGCAAAATGCCCAAGCTGAAGACCAAATCGGGAGCCAAGAAGCGCTTCCGTCTGACCGCGACCGGCAAGGTCCGTCGGAACTACGCCTGCAAACGCCATATGTTGCGGCGGCGCCCCCAAAAGATGATTCGCTCTGCCCGTGGCACCACCATCATGTGTGATGCCGACGCGCGCATTGTGAAACGCAACTTTTTACCCAACGCGAAATAGGGAGGCGCCACCATGGCACGAGTCAAACGGGGCGTGACCGCACGCGCCCGCCACAAAAAAGTTTTGAAGCTGGCCAAAGGCTATCGGGGACGGGGCAAAAACGTCTTCCGGGTGGCCGTCGAGCGGGTCGAGAAGGGCCTGCAGTACGCCTATCGGGATCGCCGGGTTAAAAAGCGGACCTTCCGCTCTTTGTGGATCCAGCGGATCAATGCTGGGGCCCGTCAGCACGGCTTAACCTATTCTCAGTTTATGAACGGGATGAAAAAGGCCGGGATCGAGCTGGACCGCAAGGTTCTCTCAGATCTGGCCATTCGCGAGCCCGAGGCCTTTAAGGCCTTGGCGGATCAGGCGCAGAGCGCTCTTTCCAGCAAAGCCTAGAAGTCCCAAGCACAATCGCGGGAAGGTTCTTAAAGGCGGCTTTGAGGTAGAAGGCCGCCTCCCACACAGCATACAGCGGGCATCACTGCAACTTGCCCCTTGAATATGATCCTGGAAATCTGATCTTGGGCGCCCTAACGGTAGTGATTGCCGGCTGAAAAATAAGGCCGGACAGTCACTGCCGGACAAAACGATGGAAAGTTCAGATCGGCAACAGCTCGACAAGTTGCAAGCGTCCCTGGTAGCCCAGGTCGAGGCTGCGGATAGCCTGGCCAACCTAGAAACCACCCGTATCCAGGCCTTGGGAAAAAAGGGCGAGATCACTCAGCAGATGAAAAAGCTGGGCGGTTTGGCCCCGGATGCGCGCAAGGCCATGGGTCAGGCCTTGAACACGGTCAAGGATACCGTGACCTCGGCCATCGAGGCACGCAAGACTGCCCTTGAGGATGTTGAGCTGGAGGCCCGCCTCTTAAGCGAGCGCATCGATGTGACTATGCCGGCGCGCCCGGCACCGGTCGGCCGCATTCATCCCATCAGCCAGACCTGGGAAGAGCTGGTGGCGATTTTTGGCGAAATGGGCTTCTCGGTCGCCGAGGGCCCCGATATCGAGGACGACTTTCACAACTTCACCGCCCTTAACATTCCCGCCAACCATCCCGCCCGTCAGGAGATGGACACCTTTTACCTGCCCGAGGACGAAAGCGGCGCGCGCAAGGTGCTGCGCACCCACACCTCGCCGGTGCAAATTCGCACCATGCAGTCCATCATGCCGCCCATTCGCATTATCGTGCCGGGTCGCACTTTCCGCGCGGACCATGACGCCACCCATTCCCCGATGTTCCATCAGGTGGAGGGGTTGGTCGTGGACAAGGCCACTCATATGGGCCACTTGAAAGGAACCTTGACCGCCTTTTGCCGGGCATTTTTCGGCGTGGACGATTTGCCCCTGCGCTTTCGCCCCTCATATTTCCCCTTTACGGAGCCCAGTGCGGAGGTGGACATCGGCTGTAGCCGCGAGGGCGGCCAGTTGAAGATCGGCGCCGGCTCGGACTGGCTGGAAATTCTGGGCAGCGGCATGGTGCACCCCAAGGTGCTGGAGAACTGTGGGATCGATTCCACGGTCTATCAGGGCTTTGCCTTCGGCATGGGGCTTGAGCGCATCACCATGCTGAAATACGGCATTCCCGATCTGCGCCCTTTCTTCGATTCGGACCTCAGGTGGCTGAAGCACTATGGTTTCCTGCCGCTCGAGGTGCCCAGCTTGGTGAGGGGGCTGTAACATGAGCATGAAACTGACCCTGGGCTGGCTGCAAGATCATCTGGAAACCGAGGCTAGCCTTAAAGAGATCACCGACAAGCTCTCCATGATCGGGCTCGAGGTGGAGGCCGTGCAAGACCAGGCCGAGGAACTGGCGCCCTTCACCGTGGCCAGGGTACTGGAGGCCAAGCCCCATCCCAACGCGGATCGCTTGCGGGTCTGCCAGGTAGAGTCCATCCACGGTGTGACCCAGGTGGTCTGCGGCGCCCCCAATGCGCGCACCGGCATGATCGGGGTCTTCGCGCCCAGCGGCTCCTATATCCCCGGGACCGGCGTGGACCTTAAGGCCGGCGTGATCCGCGGCGAGGAATCCAATGGCATGCTGGTCTCGGAACGGGAGATGGGAATTTCCGACGAGCACGATGGGATCATCGATCTGCCCGCCGACACGCCCTTTGGGGCGCCTTTTGCGACGGTGGCGGGGTTGGATGATCCCATGATCGAAATTGCCATCACGCCTAATCGCGGGGATTGCCTGGGTGTGCGCGGCGTTGCGCGGGACCTGGCGGCGGCCGGCTTGGGCACCCTCAAGCCTCTGCATGCCCCCAAGGTTGAGGCCAATTTTGACTCGCCCATTAAGTGGCGCCGGGACTTCGACGATGCCCACCAGACAGCCTGTCCTTATGTGGCGGGGCGCAGCTTCCGCAACGTGAAAAACGGTCCCAGCCCCGCCTGGATGCAACAGCGTCTGCGAGCCATCGGTCTGCGGCCCATCTCGGCCCTGGTGGATGTCACCAACTACGTCTCCTTCGACTTGGGGCGGCCGCTGCACGTTTTCGATGCCGATAAACTGCAAGGCGACCTGACCATGCGCATGGCCCGGGATGGGGAGGCGGTTTTGGCCCTGGACGGAGAGAGCTATGAACTGAGCGGAGCCGACACGGTCATCGGCGATGAAGCCGCGGCCCATGCCATCGGCGGTGTTATGGGCGGCGAAAATTCCGGTTGTTCCGAGACCACCACCAATGTGTTCTTGGAAGTGGCGCTCTTCGACCCGGACCGGGTGGCCTCCACCGGGCGTCGCCTGGGCATTCATTCCGATGCCCGCTACCGCTTCGAGCGGGGCCTGGACCCGGACTCGGTGGACTGGGGTGTCGAGGTCGGTGCCCGCTTGATTTTGGAGCTCTGCGGCGGTGAGGCCTCGGAAGTGGTAACCGCCGGT
This sequence comes from Pseudomonadota bacterium, assembly GCA_039028695.1. GTDB lineage: Bacteria > Pseudomonadota > Alphaproteobacteria > Kiloniellales > Kiloniellaceae > JANQKX01. The sequence continues at coordinate 17,404 of JBCCHN010000050.1, read as the reverse complement.
GAGAATCCCAAGGCCCCGCGCCAGATCAGCTATCGCCCCGAGCGGACCCTGAGTCTTGGCGGTGTGGACATTTCAACGGCCGAACAATCGGACATTCTCGAGCGGCTCGGCTTTGCGGTAAGTACTGAGGACGCCAGATTTTCCGTGACCGTGCCATCTTGGCGCCCGGACGTGGAGTGTGAGGCCTGCTTGGTCGAAGAGGTGATGCGCATCCACGGCTTTGATGCTATTCCCCAAACCCCTTTGGCGCGGGCAAGCGATTTGCCTCATGGGGCGCTGACCCCGGTTCAGCGCCGCCGGAATGCGGCGCGCATGGCGTTGACCTGGCGGGGCATGACCGAGGCGGTAACCTATTCGTTCTTATCCGGCCAGGTGGCGGCGCTGTTTGGAGAAATTCCGGCAGCCCTTCGCTTGGTGAATCCCATCTCGGCGGACCTGGATGTGATGCGTCCCTCGGTGCTGCCCAATCTGGTCGGCGCGGCGGCGCGTAACCAGGACCGGGGCTTGCCTGACGGCGCCCTTTTCGAGGTGGGGCCGCAATACCGTGACGACAGTCCCGAAGGGCAATCCCTGGTCGCCGCCGGCGTTCGGGCGGGACAAGCCGCGCCGCGCCATTGGAGTGGCGGGCAGCGGGCCCTGGACGCCTTTGATGCCAAGAGCGACGCTCTGGCGGTTCTGGCCGCCTGTGGCGCACCGGTTGACAACTTGCAGGTCGATGGCGAGGGAGCGCCGGGCTGGTATCACCCAGGGCGCTCCGGCGCGCTGCGGTTGGGTCCCAATATCTTGGCTTATTTCGGCGAGGTGCATCCCAAAGTCCTGCGGGCCCTGGATCTGAAAAGCGGCGCGGTGGCCTTCGAAGCTTTCATTGAGCGTGTGCCCCAGCCTAAGAGTAAGGGCGGCAAGCTGCGCCCGGCCGTGGATCTATCGCCCTTCCAGCCGGTCAGCCGTGACTTCGCCTTTCTGGTGGATCAGGCTGTGTCGGCGGAAAAGGTGGTGCGGGCGGCCAAAGGTGCGGACAAGGCGCTGATCACCGCTGTGGATCTCTTTGACAGCTACAGCGGTAAAGGCGTTGAGCCGGGACACAAATCCCTCGCCATTGCCGTGACCTTGCAGCCCACCAAGGGGACCATGACCGATGAGGAGATTGATGCGGTCTCCGCCAAGGTTATCGCCCAGGTGGAAAAGGCCACGGGCGGATCCTTGCGAAGCTGATCACCCGTCATCGATTTGTAGGCGGGGCCATTGGTGACGCCAGGGTTTTTGGGCCAGGCGCTCCTGATAGGCTGCCAAGCGGCGTTGGCGCGCATGGGGCGTTGGCCTAAGGCGCAGTGCTAAAAGGTCGGCCAGTCCCAGGGGCGCCAAAAGCTCCAGTTGACCGTCTGAGGCCAGGCGCACGGCCACGGCCGTGGGTGTTTCCAACCAATGACATAAGGCATCTGCAGTTGACCGATAGGGCCGGTCTCCGTTGCGTCGATGCATGCGGGCTTGATTGCGCACGGACCAAGGATAACAGGGTGCTCTTGCGCGAAGCTCTTGTTCAAGAGTTTCATCCCTTTCTGGTGTTGCCACTTCCCGGTCGAAGTAGATGACATCCAAATCCGAAAGGGGCGTTGGTCTGTCGAAGCCATGCAGGGCATCCCATACCGGCGCGCGGACGAAACCGGCGCCAATCCAACAGTCGGGCAGCTTCATTGCCGCGGCTACCCTAAGGGCGGTCATGTGCCAGGCAGAACTTTGCAAGAGGGTCAAGAGATCGCGGTCATTTGAGAGGGGTATCATGGGAATGATGATAGTATGCTCTGGATGCAATGGCAGCTGATTCGGCCACACCAATGTAACAGAACGTCTGCTTCGAATGGTCCATATGCGAGACTTGATCATTATACTGACGACCCTGTCTATCAGCATGAGCGCGCCTTCAGGCGCCGCCATGGCGCAGGAGGTTCAGGTTTTTGATGGAGAGACTCTGTCACTAGACGGGTCTGTATATCGATTGTATGGGGTTGATGCGCCTGAAATGGATCAGTACTGCATATTTCGGAATCGCCTCTTTCCCTGTGGCCAGATCGCTAAGGACGCTTTGACCGACATGATCTCGGAAAGTCAAATAAGATGCCGAGCCGTGCGGGATTTATATACCGTCCAGTCTGAGCAAGTCGATAACGATGAAGCCGTCGTGGCGCGTTGTACGGCTAACGGATATGACCTATCCAAAGGCATGGCCGATACGGGTTGGGCCATGGCCCATCCCAAGACGGGACAGCGTTACCGCGCCATCCAGTTGAATGCGAGAGAGGCTGAGAGAGGCCTTTGGCGCGGCGACTTTGTGATGCCGTGGGAGTGGCGTCAGGGCAGGAGGTTGCCCCAGGAAAGTGGGACGGATTTGACCAACTGAGCGGTCAGTTCGCGGTATCGACCGCCTTTGTCTCTTGGGTGAGAATGGAGAAGGGTGACGCTCCTTACCCATCATCATATTCGCGGCGATCTTTTTCGCCGTCATCGTTTTCACCATGATCTTTTTCGTGGTGATTTTATGGTTGGACTGGATTGCTGCCTTTTTGTCGAATTTTCACCCAACCTGCGCCGTCCGAAGACGGCGCAGGAGGTGAAAGCGAGCGAAAGCAAATAAATGGATAGACTATAAATGGGGCTCTAAGCGGCCGTAATTGACCAGGCGAGCCAAAAAACAGATTGGGGAATAGGAGACCCGGATCAGGTGCTGTACCACTGTTTGCACAGCTTGGGGCCGCCCCGGTTGCTGCCCGGCTCGGTGGTGGCACGGATCATTTCAATGGCAAAGGTTTCCATTTCTTTCAGGTGAGCCTCCGGCACGCCGTTCTTGCGCAGACGGGCCCGCGCCTGGGTGGCTTCATACTGGTATTTCACCCAATCGGGCTTGCCGAGCACCTGGTTGGCGTTGGCCAAGCAAACGTTTTGCAAAAACCAGCGGGATTCGTTGCGTGCGGCCTCGGCTTCTTGAGACTGACCCACCAATTGCGGGCCGAAAACTGTTAGAGCGGCGGTCAAGGAAAATATGGCACCAGCCTTTTTTAGACCAAATTTCATGAGAAAAGCTCCCGGCTTTCAGATCCCCGTGTCCCTGGCCCTAAGACTGGCTTTACCCGCCTTTACAAAGGGTAAAAGGAAAAAATCCAACAAAATCCGCCTTTTACCGATTTTCGGCAGGGTTACTGCTTCCTTGATTGGTTAATGTTAAGGGAATTTTGGCGATAAAGGATGGCAAATGCGGCCCCATTAGGAGATTAACGGCCAAAAGTGTAAAGCTTAATAAATCCAATTTGGAACAAGCTATTGACAAAAAAGCCAAAAATCGCGGGCAAGAAAATTCGTATTTAAGGCGGAAATTTGGCGATCTTGGGGCAGCGCCTGTTTTTAGGGTCGCCCCACCCTGTCCGCAAATCGGGAGGTCTGGCCCGGATAATTGGGGCATTGCCAGGGGGGGCTTGCCGCCCTATCTTCCTGCCGCTTTGCAATCCGAATCCTTCGCGCCGGTCTCTATTTATAGGTTGGCTGCGCGGGTCAGCGAAATCGCCCATGACCGAACACTCTCAAATCCGCAACTTTGCCATCATTGCCCACATCGACCACGGCAAATCGACCCTGGCAGACCGGCTTATTCAGCTCTGCGGCGGCCTCGCCGATCGGGAGATGAAGGAGCAGGTGCTCGATTCCATGGAACTGGAGCGGGAGCGGGGCATCACCATCAAAGCCCAAACCGTGCGTCTCTCCTATCGGGCCGATGACGGCACGGACTATCAATTAAACCTGATCGACACGCCCGGGCACGTGGACTTTTCCTATGAGGTCAGCCGCTCCTTGGCGGCCTGCGAAGGCTCCCTGCTTTTGGTCGACGCCAGTCAAGGGGTCGAAGCGCAAACTCTGGCCAATGTCTATCTCGCCATCGACAACGACCACGAGATTATCCCGGTCCTTAATAAGGTGGACCTACCCGCCGCCGAGCCGGAGCGGGTCAAGGAACAGATCGAAGAGGTGATCGGCCTCGACGCCTCGGACGCCTTGACCATCTCGGCCAAAACCGGCGTGGGCGTGCCCGAGGTGCTGGCCGCGCTGGTAGAACGGTTGCCGGCGCCCGAGGGCGATGAGGCGGGCCCCCTAAAGGCCCTGCTGGTGGATAGCTGGTACGACAGTTATTTGGGCGTGATCATCCTGGTCAGGGTGATTGATGGACAGCTCATGCCGGGCCAAAAAATTCGCATGATGGGCAGCGGCGCCACCCACCAAGTGGATAAGGTGGGGGTCTTTACCCCGAAAATGCTCCATACAAAATCCCTTGGGCCGGGGGAAATCGGTTTTATCACTGCGTCCATCAAATCTGTGGCCGATTGCAGCGTGGGTGACACCATTACCGAGGAAAGGCGACGGGCAGAAGAAGCCCTGCCGGGTTTCCAGCCGTCGGTCCCGGTGGTCTTTTGCGGCCTTTTCCCCACGGATGCGGCCAACTATGAAGACCTGCGCGAAAGCTTGGGTAAATTGGCCCTCAACGACTCTTCTTTTCTTTTTGAGGCGGAATCCTCGGCCGCCCTGGGTTTCGGCTTTCGCTGCGGCTTTTTGGGCCTTTTGCACTTGGAGATCGTCCAGGAGCGCCTTGAACGGGAGTTCGATCTGGATCTGATCACCACGGCGCCGTCGGTGGTTTACCGCTTGCATATGCAAAAAGGCCAGACCATCGAGCTGCACAATCCGGCGGATATGCCCGACCCTGTCCAGATTAAATCCATCGACGAGCCCTGGATTCGCGCCACTATTATGGTACCGGACGACTATCTGGGCGCGGTCTTGAAGCTTTGCGAGGAACGCCGCGGTGAGCAGCTGGACCTGACCTATGCAGGGACCCGGGCCATGGTCATCTACCGCCTGCCGCTAAACGAGGTGGTCTTCGATTTTTACGACCGGCTGAAATCGGTGACCCGGGGCTATGCTTCCTTCGACTATCAGCTTGAGGGTTACCGTGAGGGCGACTTGGTCAAGGTCGCGATCCTGGTCAATGGCGAGGCGGTGGATTCCCTTTCCATTATCGTCCATCGGAGCCAGTCGGAATCCCGGGGGCGCATGCTCTGTGAGCGGCTCAAATCCCTCATCCCTCGCCAGCTTTTCAAGATTGCCATCCAAGCCGCCATTGGCGGTAAAGTCATTGCCCGTGAAACGGTCTCGGCCCTGCGCAAGGATGTGACCGCCAAGTGTTATGGCGGTGATGTAACCCGGAAGCGCAAACTCCTGGAAAAGCAAAAGGCCGGCAAAAAGCGCATGCGCCAGGTGGGCAACGTGGAAATTCCCCAGTCCGCCTTTCTGGCGGCCCTCAAGATGGGTGAGGATTAGGGCTTCGGGTTCATCGGCGGCGCAAAAAGCGTTTGGGCCGCCTGCGGTCCTCGCCGCCGCCCCGGCTGACATAAAACAAAAGCAGGCCAGGAATCAAAAAGTACAGGACCGCCGGGACCCTTAACAGGGGCTCCACCATATACCACCACAAGGCCTCTGATAGATAGCGCTCAATGCCGGCTTGCAGGCCGTTCAGGCTAGCGGCGTCGATGTGAAACCACAGCTTACCCAGCGGAGTGATCTCAAAGCTGCCCACACTGGCCCAGGCAATGAGATCCCGGCCCAAGAGTCCTATGGCGATGAACAGCAAGATCCATGCGATGATCCGGACGGCCACACGCACTGGAAATCTCCCCCAATTTTATTGTCGGTGCCGCTGGCTTTTCAAAACCGACACAGACCTTTCTTGGCCCGCAACTTAGCAGGTTCGCCAGCTTTGCGCCACAGGGGGCCCCGGACACGATTTTTTGGCCCTCAATCCACACCGATCCCATTGCATGGCGGCGCCGGCTCGGCTATTGTCCCGCCGCGCGGCCCTTAAAGGGGCCTGTGCCTGCGGAGAGGTGGCCGAGTGGTTGAAGGCGCACGCCTGGAACGCGTGTATGCGGGAAACCGTATCGAGGGTTCGAATCCCTCTCTCTCCGCCAAAGGCTTTTCGCCTGGTGAAATGCCGCCCCAATTCCCCATCGACGGCAGGGCGGCAGTCTTTTCGAAAAAAGGACGAGAGCCCTAATGATTCGAAATGTCTGCCAGTTCCCTGGCAAAAAGCGTTTTGCCCCACCGAAAGGCTGCCCTCATCCGTCACCTCGTTCGTGCCGTGTCGATGCGGCGCAGGTCCTTGCGGAAGAGCGGCTTGGACTGATGACCGGTATCCGATTCACGTCCCGAGGTTTAGCGATCAAAGAGTGACCCAATATCGACCGCAGAAGTTGGCCCCTTACCCTTTCCCATAAAAGGCTTGGGGAAGAGCCTTTTTGTTGACAACAATAAAACAACTGTTTAATTGTAAAATTATGAAAACTGGTGACCTGCAACCCGATCAAGCCGCTCAACTGGCCGAGACATTTGGTCTGCTTGCGGATCCGACCCGCCTTTCGATTGTGGTGATCTGCATGGATCGAGAGATCCCTGCCGGTAATATTGCAAGTGAACTGGGCATTTCCGCTTCTCTTGTTAGTCACCACCTGCGGCTTCTGCGTGCAGCTCGCATGCTGCGGTCCGAGAGGCGGGGCAAGCAGATCATCTATTCGATGGCCGATGCCTGTGTCCGAGATGTTTTGCAAATAATGATCAACCACTTGTTCTCGCCAGAACATGGAATGTCCGACCAAACAACCGATGGAGACTAAAATGGTAAATGTAACTCAGCAAAAGTGCGCTTGCTCAGACTGCGTTTGTATCGTGCAGGTGCAAGACGCAGTGAAGAAGGGCGACCGAAACTACTGCAGCCAAGCCTGCGCCGACGGGCATCCAAGCGGCGCTGGCTGCGAGCACGCAGGTTGTGCTTGCCACGGTTAAAACCTGATCAGGTGCTTCAATTCATCCCGCGCGGTGATTCGCTTTGCGGTAACGATGTCCATCCACTTTCCCTGGCGCCGGGGAAACGGGAGATCGGTTTGGATAAGACTGCCGGCACAGTTGGGGTGCTGATGGAACAAAGAACGGCGGCCGAGGTGCCGAAAGGGGAATTTTGAGTCCCCCGTATGAATTGTCTATAAGCCCTCCATCCGCTCGCGCACTCACGCACGCGAATTGATTTGGATTTGCACAAAGGGCATGGCCCAGGGACTATTTTCTCCTAGTCCTCGACAAGGTCTCCGCGAAAAAGGGGCCAGGCGCCGACCCGCAGCGTTGGATAGTTAATTGGCCGAACCTGTTGAGCCGTGCTCGCGGCATCCGGCGAGGTGTGCGCTCTCACTTTGGATTGGCCCGCCTTTCGCGCGAAAATTGGCCAGGCTCCCCGCTTGATCTGAGCGGAGTATTTGGGCCAAAAGGCAATAGCGAAAGTTGATCTCTCGATCCAGTCAACGCTAGGTGGCTCTGAAAGCACGCTTTCTTTGCGCCGTCCTTGATCATTGACGTCGCTGTTTTTGAAAATGCACGCGCGGCTCTTGAGACTTGTATTCCCATCCGTGTCCTGTCGGGCCTTAGTCTTTCTCGTACCAAAAACCTCCGCATTTCCTTTTACCTGCGCGTTTCCAAAAACCTGAGCATCGCCAGCGACCCGTGCGTTGTCGGTCACGATTGCGGCCCCGTAAATCGTTGCCCTGCCCGAAACCTGACTTGCCCCGCAGACCATCGCGTGATCCTGGATCTTGGCATGCCCGCTGATACGGGCACTGTCGCTTATAAAGGCCTCGTCTTTGACAATAGCACTGCCGCCAATCTCCGCGTCGCGCAAAATTCGTGCGCTCCCCATGACAATGGCATTGCCCGAAATCTCAGCGGCACCACGGATCCTCGCATTTTGCGCGACGCACGCCTTTCCGCGTATCACCGCGTTATCCCCAATGGATGCGTTGCCCAAAACCCGCGCGGCCTCTGTCACTTTGGCGTCGCCATAGATCCAGGCCTTGTGTTCTTGCGAGAGGTTGCTTTCGCATTCAACAAATCCCCCAAGTTCTCCAAGCCGGACCCGGCCAAAAGGCCGAAGACAACGAATGCGGTAGAGCCTTCGGCCATTAAAATTCATACCAAGATCAGACAGTTCGAATTTTTTCGTCATCAACCAACCCCTTCATAAATAAGAGTTTATCTCCGTCACTTTCATGTGGGGCGGTGTGTTTGGGTTATGGTTGCGTGAACCTGCCAATTCCTTGCTAAAACGTGCCAACGGATTGAAATCTGTTGGACCGTTCCTCACAAGTTGATAGGCATTGAATCGAGAATCGATTGAGGAAATGGTCGAAAGGTGCGGTGAATGGCCACACATAGAATTAACGCCGTTTGGGCCCGGCAGGTTGTCGAACTATTAGAGGCTCGTGGACGGCCTTCCGCCATTATATTGAGGGAGGTGGGTCTAGATCGACGCCGGGTGTTCGAGCCAAATGGGCGAATTCCATTCTCAAAACATGCTGCCCTAATGGAGTCCGCCGCCCATCACCTTGCGGATCCTCATTTTGGGTTTCGTTTTGGTTCCAATCTAGATCCCCGCGATGCCGGTGCCGTCGCCTATTTGGCCGCGAATTCTCCAAATTTGGGCGCGGCTCTCAGCAACTTTATTACCTACATGCGCACGCTCAATGAGGCGCTTCGAGCAATCATTGAAAATCAGGCCCAGGTGGCCGTCCTAAGCCTGGAGATCAAAGATTCTTCCGCCAGCGGAATGCACCATGCTCAATGTTCGATTATCTGTGGGGCGCTCAAGATTGCACGGTTCCTTCTTGGCCGCCGAATATATCCCGATTGGGTGGAGGTCGCACATCCGCAAGATGCGCTCCCCGCAGAGTTTCAAAGGTATTTCGGATGTCCGGTGACTTTTGGCGCTGAGCGAAACGCCATTGTTTTTAAGGCATCAGATCTCGATCGACCCTGCTGCAATTCGGACCCAAGATTGCTGCATATCCTTAAGGCCCATTGTGACGAACAGCTGGTCAAGATCGGGTCAGAGGCAGACCTGAAAGAACGGGTCAAAAGTTTAATCGTGCAAGGCCTCGCCGCCGGCACCGCAACATCACAAAGCGTGGCTCGTGACCTTGGACTGAGCAACCGAAGTTTTGCCCGTCGGCTCGCCGAGCAGGACACCACATTCGGAAAACTCTTGGCTCAAGTTAGGCGACAACTCGCCGAACGGTATCTGGCGGATCCTTCCGTCAAGACCGCACAAGTGGCTTTCATGCTCGGGTACGCTGAACCGGCAGCCTTTACGAACGCCTTTCGCCGATGGACAGGAAAAACCCCGTCCGCCTTCCGAGCCAGTCGCTGCTCGGCGGAACACAGATAATTCCTTAAACTTCTACAACGACCTTGCCGACGGCCTGTCCACTTGCCAGGCGATCGTGCGCTTTTCCAATCTCCTCAAGGGCGAACTTTTCCCCATCGAGTAGGGGCTTTAGTGCTCCGGCATCGGCAATTTCGGCGAGCGTTGCCAAGATGCGGCCATGCTCCTCGCGTTTATGATTATAGAGCATGGGGATCAGCATAAAGACGACGTGGATCGAGAGCCCCTTGAAGTGGGCCGGTGTCAGGTCCAACTCCAGCAAGGACACCGTCGTTGAGACGGCCCCATTTAAGGCGGCTGCCTCGAAGGAATTACTCATGTTGGCACCACCGACGCTGTCGAAAACCACATCAAAACCGTTGCCGTTGGTATGCTTGGCCACATAGTCGGTGACCGTTTCCGTCTTATAGCCGATGGCCGTCGCGCCGTAGTTTTGAATGACGCCGAATTGGTCCTCACTGCCCACTGTGGCACAAACCTCTGCGCCAAAGTGTTTGGCCAACTGAACGGCGACATGGCCGACACCGCCGGTACCACCATGAACTAGGACTTTTTGACCAGCCTGCACCTTTGCGCGAACCAAGCCTTCATAGGCGGTGATGCCCACTAACGGCAGGGCGGCAGCCTCGCGCATGGAAAGGCATTTTGGTTTGTGGGCGATCAGCTTTGCGTCCGCCACCATAAACTCCGCCAAGCTGCCCTGGAGATCTGCAAGCCCGCCGGCGCAACCATACACCTCGTCCCCTGGCGCGTAGGTGTCCACGCCGTCTCCGACAGCCTCGATGGTGCCCGCAAAGTCCATGCCCAGCACCGCGGGCAGGTCCGGTGAAAGCGGTAGTTCCTTGCCCATGGTTCGGATCATGGTGTCGACTGTGTTGACGCTGGTGGCGGCAATTCGCACAACCACATGTCCGGGCTTGGTGGTAGGTTTTGGCAGGTTGGCCGTCTGGAACTCAGCCGTCTCGCCATAGTCATTTAGGATCATTGCTTTCATCGGTCGTCTCCAAACCGGGTTGGGGTCAACCGAAGGATAGGCATTCAAAATCAGATTAAAACGGGCAGCTGACGAATTCAGTTTTCGTGTTTTTGATATAAAGGTCAGGGATAGCTATCGTTCCCAGAGGGGAGGGTTTCCAATTTTTTCCACCAGGAAATCGATGAAGACCCGAACCTTGGCAGTGAGTACGTTCGATTTCGGATAGACGAGCCACACGGCCGATTGATCTTCTATTTCGTAGTCGCTAAGAACCCTGACAAGTGAGCCACCCTGAAGCTCTTTATGAACGCTCCAATGAGAATTCATCGAAACGCCGACACCTGCTATTGTAGCAATTCTCATGCTTGTCCCGTCGTCGCACGTAAGGCGATTTTTTGCCCCACTTGGCGGGAAAGTACTTTCGGGCTTAGCGCCTTTTGCCGACAACTTTCTCACCTTGCCATCCGCAAAGGTGAGCAACTGGTGTTTCTTAAGATCATGGGGGCTTTCAGGGGTACCATAGCGGGCAAGGTAATCGGGAGAGGCGCACAGGATGCGTTTGTCGTCGGCCAACTTTCGAACGCGAAGGTCGCTATCTTCGATGGCATAGTTGCGAAGGGCCAGATCAAAGCCTCCCTCAATTAGATTGATTTGCACATCGGATAGTTTGAGTTCGATATTCACGCCAGGGTACAGCTCCAGGAACGCCGGCAGAATCGGCACAATGAATCGCTGAGCGAACGTGCTGGAAGCAGCAAAGCGTAAGGTTCCAGTCACATCGCTGCTGCCGTGACCCAAAGCAGCGAGCGCCGCGTCTTCTTGGGCCAGGATCTCTCGGGCGTAGGGAAGAAATTCCGCCCCCTCGAGTGACAGCGAAACTTTCCTTGTCGAGCGATGCAAGAGGTCGGCGCCGATCTTATGTTCCAGCTTGGATAGCCTGGCGCTCGCGACCGCTGGTGCCAAGCCGAGTTGACGCCCCGCCGCACTGATATTGAGCATATCTGCGGCCATGACAAAGAGCCGGATACCGTCCGTGTCCATGATAATTATATCCAATATCCGAATTCTAAACTCATAAATAGGCCGCTTTTATGCGAAACGACAAGAATTATATTCCAATCTGACAGGCCAACTTCCAAACAAGGAACCTTTCAATGGACTACGAGAATTTCACAACTTTCAACGTTAAATCCGATGGCGGCATTGCTTGGGTCACATTCGACTATCCGCCCGTCAACGTTCAGGGATTGCCCATGTTGGCCGACCTCAACAGCTTGGCGCAAAAGCTGGAGGCGGATAAGGCGGTTAAGGTGGTCGTGTTTCAATCGGCTCACCCCGAGATTTTTGTCTGTCACGCCGATACGAATTTCCTCAAGGACATGTCCGGCAAGGCCGTATCGCGGGATGAAGTTAAGCTCTTGGACTTGCAGATTGTGCTGGAGCGAATTAGCAAATTGCCCCAAGCAACGATCGCCAAAATCGAGGGCTTCGCCCGCGGTGGCGGGCATGAATTCGCGCTGGCTTGCGACATGCGGTTTGCCGCCCGAGGCAAGGCCAAATTCATGCAGATGGAAGTGGGCATGGGCATTTTACCTTGCGGTGGCGGAGCTTCACGCATGGCCCGCCAAGTCGGCCTCGGTCGGGCGCTCGAGATTGTGCTGGCGGCACAGGACTTCGATGCCGACCAAGCAGAATTTTACGGCACCATAAACCGCGCCCTGGATCCGGAAGAAATCGGGCCTTTTGTGGAAGAATTGGCCAATCGCATTGCCCTTTGGCCGTCCGAATCGATTAATGCCACAAAACAAGCCGTATACCACTCTATCGATCTGCCAATCGAGGCTGCGCTTCGCGAAGAGGCCTACTGGCTCTATCAAGCGACAAGCCAAACACCGGCTCTTGATCGCTTTAAATGGGCGGACGAACAGAGTGCCCAATTTGATATGGGCAATCAGCGCGCTTGGCCGGAAATGCTCGTGAAAATTCAGCAAGTCAATGAATGAATGGCGAAATTAGTATTAGAAACCATATCCAAGAACAGGCTGCTCTCATGGTGCTTGGAACGCCCGTCCGTTCCGCGATGCCAATTAGGCATCGCCAGGTCTTGCCGATGGTCCTGGAAAAGATCACATTTCTAACTATGGAACCAGGAAGATAGGCCATGACCCGCCCCATCCCAGCAGCCCTCGAAACAGCGGCCGCCCGTGCTCGCTGCGAAAAAAGCGACCTTATCCGTTTTGCTAAACACTTGCATCAGCTGCCGGCAATTCATGCCGCGCGGATCAATCCCTTCGAGTTTGCCGATGCGGCCGGGATTGAGCCGGGGACCGTGCTTGACGTTTTTGTGCACGGCGCCAAGCTGGGCCTTTTTGACCTGGAGTGGGGGATGGTCTGTCCCCTTTGTGGTGGCATAACCCATAGTGTCGCAGAACTCGATAGAGTGTCCGAGGACAGCTTGCATTGCTCCTTGTGTGCAAAAGATGTGGATTGCGTGCTGGATGATACTGTCGAGGTTAGTTTTGCTTTTACGGCATCCGGCGCGAGTCTCGACCTGCATCGAGATTTTGCCACCTATCAATCCTATTATACCTCGTCGAGCTTTCCTTTCCGAGCCGACTGGCGGCGTTATCAAGAGCGTTATACCGTCGCCGACGTCAAACTCGAGCCAGGTAAATCGGCGACACTGCCGCTTTGCCTTGAAACGGGAAAACACTACCGTTTGATTTGCCTCGACACCCATTCTGGTGCCGAATTGTTGGTCGCAAACGATGGGCCGTCGGGTCGCATGGCCAAAACCGCTGCGTTGTCCTTATCGAACGCGGGCTTTTCAAATTCTGAAATCTCAATCCGCGCGGGGGAGGCTGCGTTAGCCTTGACCAACAATACGGATCAAGCCGTCTGGTGCCGTGTGCTTCACAAAAACTATGAAGATATCAATGCCATCCTTGAAAAAGGGCCTCCCGTCTTTAGCCGCCGACTTACCGGCAAGTGCCTCCTTAACAATCAAGCCTTTCGGGACAACTTTGCCATGCATGAGCTGGCGCCGGACCTCAAGCTCAAGCTGCGGAGCTTGACGCTGCTGTTCACTGATTTAAAGGGCTCCACGGCGCTCTATGATCGCGAAGGTGACCTTGCCGCCTATCGGCTGGTTCAGGATCATTTCGCCGCGCTGAAACAGGTGGTGCGGACCCATTCGGGAGCCGTGATTAAAACCATGGGCGATGCGGTGATGGCCGCCTTTCCAAGCGGCAACGACGGAACCGCTGCCGCCATAGCGATGATGGCTGCAATGCGGGATTTGGCAGGCGGGCGTCGTACCGATGACGTCGGTTTGAAAGTCGGTCTGCATGCTGGCCCGGCTCTGGCTATTAATGCCGGTCAGTCCTTGGACTATTTCGGCCAGACGGTGAATATTGCCGCACGGGTGCAGGGGTTGGCCGATGCAGGCGAGATCTGCCTGACAAGCTCGCTGAATGACGATCAAGAAATACCCGCCCTTTTGGAGCAGTCGGGCTTCCTGGGTTATCCGGAGCTCGCGCGACTAAAGGGCGTTTCGACGGAAGAACAGATCTACCGCTACCGTGACGGAACCTAGTGTTTTTTGATCGGCCATGATTGTCGGGCAACTGACGCCCCTCGTCTATTTTGATGAGGCCTTTTGAAGGTGGCCTTGCCCCCTTTCGATAATGGCTAGGGGGCGTAAAGATGCCTCCAGGCGGTTGATTCGCTGGTGAGTTGAATGTGGCGAAATTCGACCCTCGGGGTAAATCCCTTCTCCAATGATCCGGATTTTGAGCGTTGCAGCGATTTGGCTTCTCAAAGGCACTATTCGCGCGTGTTAAGCGATGGAATAGGGCCCCTTTTTAAAGGGCCTGAACCTTCTCCATGAGGCGCTTACGCAGCAAGGTCGCGAAAGCGTGAGCCGATTGCTGGAGCGGTAAGTGAGTTGCGGTAATCAGGGCGAGCTGAAAGGTAATCGCCGGCTTGATGGGACGCCAGCAAACCCCATCACCCAGGTCCGCCAGGCCATTGATGGAATCGACAATGGCAACCCCGGCGCCGGCCCGGACCAAATTGCGGGCGATGGCAAAATAGGAACAAGAGATGTTGCGGTTCACGGTTATACCGGCGCTTGAGAGGATTTGGTCCAATTGCCGATCAACGCTGTGATCGCCGGTAATTGAGATGACGGAGCGGTTGGACAGATGCGCCGGTGTGATCCACTCCTCTTTCGCCAAGGCATCATCCTCCAGCAGGACGCAGACGCAAGGCACCTGGATCAGTTCAGCTTCCAGTCCGGTCACCGGGACCGGTGCATCAATTAACCCGATGTCGATCTGGCGGCCGAGAACCCAAGATGCGATTTGACGAGAACTCCTTATCTTGAGGTCGATATTCACATTTGGGTGGGATTTTTGAAACTCGGCGAAGACCCAAGGCAAGAGGTTGAAGGCTAAAGCGCCGTTGCTGGCAATGCTGACCCCGCCGACGACGCCCGCCCGAATCTCCTGCGCCCGGGTCTCGACCCGTTCCTTGGCGAGCAAACTCTGTTCGGCTTCTGCATGGAGTAAAAGCGCCTCGCCCGTGGGCGCAAAATAGCCTTTCGAGCGATGAAAAAGGCGAAAGCCAAGGTCCTGCTCCAGGCTCGACAGGGCGACGCTCACGGCTGGTTGGGTCAGATTCAAGCGGGAAGCGGCGCGCGAGACCGATCCCGCTTCTATGAGCGCGTTGAAGACCTCCAGTTGCCTCATTTTCAAACGCAAGGAATTTGCCTTTTGCCATGTATAAATAAATCATAATTATTGATAACTATAATTCAATTGACCTTATGAATCTACATACCAGAATGATCAAGTGTCATTGGCGGGCCGTTACCGGAGCGCTCGTTCCGTACAGTTAATTTTGGGGAGTGTCGGTGCAAGAGCTTAAGTCTTGGCACACTGCAGACGGGTCAGTCAGCGCTGAACAAGCCATTGAATCACAAGGTTTTGTGCCAGAAGTCACCGCACCGATCCCCGGCGGCGGCGTGAAGGAAACGCCCTATTGGTGGGATGACCTGCCACCCCTGGAATTAGGATCTCCGTCGCTGCCGCGGCGCATTGATGTTGCGGTTGTCGGGGCCGGCTATACCGGGCTCAGCGCCGCCCTGCAAACGGCTCGTGGCGGCAGAAGTACATTAGTGCTGGACGCCGAGGCGGCGGGCTGGGGCTGCAGCACCCGTAACGGCGGCCAAATCAGTACCAGTGTGAAGCCCGGTCTCGAAGAACTTGCCCGGCGTCACGGGAGGGATCGGGCCCGTGCCATTCGCCGGGAAGGAACGGCGGCGCTGGATTGGATTGAGGCCTTTGTCCAGGGCGAGGGGATCGACTGCGATTTTCGCCGCAGCGGGCGTTTTCACGCAGCCCATACGCCACGCCACTACGAAGCCTTGGCCCGGAATACAGAGTGCCGGGAAGATGATGAGGAAACCGAGGCCTTCGCGGTACCCAGAGATGAACAGCGCCGCGAGCTTGGCACGGACGTTTATTACGGAGGGGTGGTCTTTCCAAAACACGCTTCTCTTCATCCGGCCAAGTTCCACAGAGAGCTGCTTTCTCGGGTTCTGGATGCCGACGGCCAGATCATGGACTACACCCCGGTGTTGACCATTGAGCGAAAAGACCAGGGTTTTGAACTCACCACGCCCAAAGGCACCTTTGCCGCGCGCGATGTCATCGTTGCGACCAACGGCTATACGGATAAGCTGACGCCATGGTTGCGCCGCCGGGTCATTCCGATCGGCAGCTACGTCATTGCAACCGAGCCTTTGGAGCAATCCCTCGTGGAACAGCTTTTTCCGACAGATCGCATTGTCAGCGACACCTGTCGCGTCGTTTATTATTACCGCGCTTCTCCGGACCTTACGCGGATTATTTTCGGTGGCCGTGTTTCAGCGCGCGAGACCGATCCTAAAGTCAGCGGACCCTTGCTTAAGGACGAACTGGGGATTCGCTTCCCGGAGTTGCGCGATGTAGGCCTTACCCATTCCTGGGTAGGCACGGTGGCCTATAGCTTCGATCAGATCGCCCATACCGGCACACATGATGGGATCCATTATGCCATGGGTTACTGCGGCTCAGGAGTGTCGATGGCCAGTTACCTGGGTATGCGCATGGGGCTTCGCGTTTTGGGCCGGGCAGAGGGAAAGACCGGATTTGACGAACTCCCCTTTCCGACCCGGCCGCTTTATAGCGGATCGCCATGGTTCTTGCCGGCCTTGGTCGCCTGGTATCGTTGGTGTGACCGAATGGAACAAAAGTGGATTGCCTAACGGCTTTTTGAGGATTGTGTTTTGGATGTTATTTTAAAAGCAAAGAAAGGGAGGATATACAAATGAACGCCTATCAAGAGACATTTAGGAAAAAAACAGCTCAGGCCGCTTTGGCCGCTGCGGTGGCAGTGCTGATCTCGGGCGCGGCATCCGCAGAGCCGATAACCGTGGTGTCTTGGGGTGGAAGCTATGGCGAAGCTCAAGATAACGCGCTTTTTAACGATGCATCAAAAAACACCGGTATCGAGATTAACCGTGAATCCGGTGCGAGCATGTCAAAAGCTTGTTTGCAGGTTGAATCGGGTGCTGTTTCTTGGGATTTGGTCGTCACCGGTTCCGGTGGTGCCGCGGCGGCGGCGGAGAAAGGGTGCTTGGAGAAAATCGACTATAGTGTGGTCGATGTCTCCGATTTCTATCCCAACCTCTATACGGACTATTGCGTCGGCTCTGATGTTTTCGCCACCGTGATGTCCTGGAATACGGAAAAATACGGTGAACCAGGCAGTGAGGGTGCCCCCAGTTCCTGGGCGGACTTTTTTGATGTGGAGAAGTTTCCGGGGACCCGCGCTTACCGTGCCAATAACGTGGATGGCGCTCTAGAGCCGGCCCTCATGGCCGACGGTGTGCCGCCGGAGCAAGTTTATGAAGTGCTCTCCACGGAAGAAGGCATGATGCGGGCGATCAATAAAATTCGCGAGCTGAAACCGCATATTGCCGTTTTCTGGGATTCGGGCGCTCAACAAGCTCAGCTGATGAAGGATGCCGAGGTGGACATGACCACCGGCTGGAATGGACGTTTCGATAACGCCAAAAAAGATGG
>JBCCHN010000049.1:0-32047 GCA_039028695.1 Pseudomonadota bacterium | reverse complement strand
GTGGAGGCGTTGTTGTGGGTATTGCGGCATTCGCCACAGCGGGGTATGGCTTTGATCATAGACTGTTTTCGTAGGGACGTTGGGTAGCCTTGACCTCAATGAAAGACTTTCATCGCATGGCGGGGTTCGCGAGGAATAGGCTCGACGCTGCCGTTGGCTGCATTGCGTTGACATGTCCTCCTTGGAACATCTGTCCTTTTTCCAGTCTAACTGTTGAAGATGAAGCTGCGTCCAAAGCCAGATCCTTGGCAGGCTCTTTGTGGGGCACCTTCAAGCTATCTATCAGTAAGGCCGGACTCGCATGGAGAGGTTTAGCATTTCAGTGGTTTTGCTGAAGATGCTGCGGACCACGGGGTCGGTGTCCCTTGAATTTAGGTCTAAAAGGCCGCAGGCTTCTAGGCTCTTGCGGGTGTCGATGGTGCGGCCGAGAAAGCGCCAGACAACCGGGGTCGCGAAGGGCGCGCGGTGGCGGAACGACGAGCTGCCCAAGGTCAGACCGGAGAGGTAGGTGAGTTTGCGCCTGTAGGACGGATAAAGAATGGTTTCTACCAGGGAATCCCGGGACAAACTTTCGAATTCCACCACGAAGATCCGCTCGTTGAGACAGGTCGCGACGCCGTCATACTTAGAGATTAGGGCATGGGGGCCGTCCTGGTTGGAGCGCTCGATGGATTTGGTGAAAAACCGGCCCTCGCTTTCAAAAAGGCAAACCAAGGCCCGCATTACCTTCTCGCCAACCTGGGGCGAGACAAAATAGCTATGGTAATAGCCCAGGTGCTTGCGCAGGGCATTGCGGTCCCCCGCCAGCGCATGATTGGCCATATTCCAGAAGCGATCTTTGTCCGCTATAAAGCTGTCAGCCCCATAGGCACCCCGTGCTTTGCAGAACTCTTCGTGAGGATCATCCAGCGCGACCACCGCGACCTCGAAATACGCGCTAATCCGGGTCAGATTGTGTCCGGAGGGCTTGGAGCGGCCGCTGAGATAGGAATTGAATTGCTGCCGGTTGATGCCGATGTCCCGGCAAACCTGGGAAATCGAGGCTCGCTCGTTGCACAGAAAGCGGAGGTTTTTGCAGAAATTGTCCTTGCTCAAGAGGCTTGCCTTTTTCCCATTTTTTTTTCGACGCCTACGGCCAGTAACTTAAGTGACTTTAAGTGAATTAACCAAAAATACCATAAAAAGACGCACATCGGCGAAATTTTAAGTCCCCTTGAGATTGGCAGACTGGATGGACACAACGGAGGAGGACACCATGGTTCACAAAATTGATGATGCTCACAACTCCTGGCTCCAAATCTCGTGGCTCCAGGAACAGCTGACCTGTCGGTCCATCTCGCGGCGGGAATTTGTCGGGCGGGCCGCTGCGCTTGGCGTGACAACCGCCTTGGCCTCCAGCCTTGCCGGGCAGGCGATCCAAGCGGCCGAACCCAAGAGGGGCGGTGAGATGAAGCTGGCCATGAAGCATGGCGAGACCTCGGACACCATTGATCCGGCTGCCTTGGTCAACGGCTATCAATGGGCACTGGGTTATGCCATGCGGGACACACTGACCGAGATCGCGCCGGGGGGCAAGGTGGTGCCCAGTTTGGCGGAAAGCTGGGAATCCTCACCGGATGCGACCACATGGAGCTTTGCTCTTCGCGACGGTGTGGAGTTTCACAACGGTAAAAGCTTGACCACGGACGATGTTATCGCGTCCATCAATCACCACCGCCTAGAAGATTCCAAATCCTTCCTGAAGCCCATCGCCGGCGAAATTGAAGACATCTCGGCCGACGGCAACATCATCAAGATTTCCTTGAAAGCCGGCAACGCCGACTTCCCCTTCACGCTGGCGTCGGCTGGCTTTACCATCTGCCCGGCCGGTGAGGGCGGTGGCATCGATTGGTCTTCGGGTCAAGGCACCGGGGGCTATCTGCTTGACCGTTATGAGCCGGGTGTTAGCGCGACTCTGACCCGCAATCCCAACTACTGGAATTCCAACGCCGCCTTTGCGGATCGCGTGGAGTTTTTCACGATCATCGACTCCACCGCTCGCAGCAATGCCCTGATCACCGGCGAAGTCGACGCGATCGATCAGGTAGACCTTAAGACTGTCGGCCTCTTAGGCCGCAAGGAAGGCATCGTGGTGGAGGAAACCGCCGGCCCGCTTCACTTTACCTTTCCCATGCGCATGGACACAGCGCCCTTTGACGACAACAACGTGCGTCAGGCCTTAAAGCATGCGATCAATCGGGAGGAGATGCTTCAGAAAATATTGAAGGGACATGGTTCGGTCGGGAACGACAATCCCATCGGCCCATCGTACCGCTATTATGATAAGGATCTGGCGCAAACCCCCTATGATGTCGATAAGGCCAAATGGCATCTGCAGCAAGCCGGCCTCAGCGAGTTGAAGGTGGACCTCAGTGCGTCGGACGCCGCGTTCGCTGGTGCAGTCGATGCGGCGACCCTTTACCGTGAATCGGCCCTGCCGGCGGGCATCGATATCACTATCGTGCGCGAGCCCAACGATGGCTATTGGTCGAATGTGTGGATGAAAAAGCCTTGGGCCGCCAGCTATTGGGGCGGTTATACCACAGAAAACGAAATGTTCACCACGGGCTATTCGGCTGGTGCCGCCTGGAACGATACCTGGTTCGATGATGAGACCTTCACCAAGCTGATGATCGAGGCGCGGGCCGAGCTGGATGCGGACAAACGGGCCGAGATGTATGGTGAAATGCAGCGTATCCTACGCGACGAGGGCGGCGCGATCGTTCCCATGTTTGCCAACGACGTCATGGCGCGCAACGAGCGCGTGGCACACGGCGAGTTGGCCAACGATCGGGGCTTTGATGGCCGGCGTATTATTTCGCGCTGGTGGGTCGTTTGATATGTCCCTGTTGTAACTTTCCAAGGGAGGCCACTCTCATCAAGTAAGATTGGCCTCCTTTTCTTTGAGCAGGGATCGAAATTTTGGGCCTTGTTCGCGTAGGCCATACCAGGTGGTGACCGATATGGATCTTGCAGATTATGCCAATCACGATGCTTTGGGGCTCGCCGAATTGGTGCGTCGGGGCGAGGTGAGCGCAGCCGAGCTGCGCGGCTCGTCACAGCAGGCGATGGCGGCTGTTAATAGCAAAATCAATGCGGTGGTGGGTGAGGTCGATCCGGCGCTGGGTGCGGTAGAATGTCCAACCGAGGCGCCCTTTTTGGGCGTGCCCTTTCTTTTGAAGGACCTGGGCCATGGTTACGCCGGCGTGGAGTGCACCATGGGCAGTCGCTTGGGCCTGGGTGTTTCCGCTCCCGAGGACAGTGAGCTGGCCCGCCGGTTCAAGGCCAGCGGTCTGGTGGCGGTGGGGCGGAGTAACACGCCGGAGTTCGGCTTGAGCGGCGCCACCGAGCCGGTCGTCCACGGAGCCTGTCGCAATCCCTGGGACCTATCTTTGGCACCGGGAGGGTCGAGCGGCGGGGCGGCGGCGGCCGTGGCGGCAGGCGTGGTTCCCATCGCCCACGGCAGCGATGCCGGCGGATCGGTGCGAATTCCGGCAGCCTGGTGCGGCTTGGTGGGACTGAAACCCTCGCGCGGGCGTGTGCCCAAGGGCCCACAGGGCAGCGACGGCGCGACCTGGCTTTCCATGCACTTTGTCGTGACACGGAGCCTGCGAGATTCCGCGGCCATGCTGGACGCTCTCTCCGGCCCGGCCGCAGGGGACTTCATTGCCATGCCCAGGCCCGAAGAGAGCTATTTGGCGGCTTCGCAGAGGGATCCCGGTCCCCTGAAGATTGCCGTCTGCACAGCCTTTGAGAACGCGCCGGAAATCGATCCGGAATATGCCCGCGCCGTCGAAGCGGTGGCACGGGATTGCGCTGCCCTGGGCCACACCGTCGAGGCCATGGCCCTGCCCTTGGACTACGAGGTGGTCTATCGCCTGGGATATGAGCTTTTCCTATCCCGCGTGGTTGGTTTGGTTGAGGGACTGCAAAAGGCCACGGGCCGGGAAATCGGGTCCGAAACGCTGGAGGCAATGAGCCTGGCGGCGATGACGGCGGCCGAGGAGATGTCCATGGAGCGGCTGTTCGATTGCTTAGCCGAGATGACCCGCATGACCGTTGCGGTCGATCGCTTCATGGCCGATTGGGATGTAGTGCTGACGCCCGCCACCAGCCGCCCGCCGGTTAAGGTGGGGGTCTTCGACCCGAACCGCAGTTTGGCGCAGGGCTTTGATTATTGGGCGCAGGAATTGCCTTGGTACTATACCTCGCCGCTTTTCAATGTGACGGGCCATCCGGCCATAAGCTTACCCTTAAAGGTCGCTGAAAATGGCTTGCCCATCGGTGTGCAGTTTTCCGGCAGGGCAGGGGATGATGCCACCCTGTTTCGTTTAGGGGGACAGCTTGAGCGGGCCTACCCTTGGTCGGCGCAACGCCCCCCGGTCCATGTG
The DNA here is from genome assembly GCA_039028695.1 of Pseudomonadota bacterium. Taxonomy (GTDB): domain Bacteria; phylum Pseudomonadota; class Alphaproteobacteria; order Kiloniellales; family Kiloniellaceae; genus JANQKX01. Next base: position 27,617 of record JBCCHN010000049.1, on the reverse strand, counting down.
GCGGCATCAACTTGATTCCTCAATGTCTTTGGGGACATTCGTCTCCCAACTCGGCCTTAAGCCAAGCTAGGAGTTTGTCGCTGCCGCGGTGGGCTTGCCATCGGGTGGGCTGGTAGAGGGAAAGGCTGTCGGGCAGGCTGAGACTATCGGGAAAGGGTTTTACTAAGTTGCCTGCGTGCAGGTGGTTTTCCACGGTACGCTGCCAACCTAGTCCGATGCCATGTCCCTCCAAAACCGCTTGGATCATCATGGGGTAGCTGTCGTAGACCTGGCCCTGGGAGCCCACCCGTAAAGGCGTGCCCAAGCGGGTCAGCCATTCGTCCCAATCGATCCAATCCTGAGGCTCGGCCTTGTGGTGCAAGAGATTGTAATCAACCAGGTGATCCAGACTTGCGGGCTGGTCCAAGTGGGCCAGGTAACCCGGGCTGCAAATGGGAAAGACCCCGTCGTCGGCGGTAAAGGCCAGGCGCCCATCGCCCGGATTGCGGTCGCTGGATTGCAGGGCCAGGTCATAGCGTTCCTCCGCCTCGCTCAAAGGGCGGGTAGAGACGGAGACCCGGACGGGGAGGTGCGGGTGGATTTCGTAAAAGCGGCTCATGCGGGGCATCAGCCAGTAGAGGCCCTCGCAGAGCTGGGAGCGCAAAACGATCTCGCTGTCTTGGTTCTCGTGCCGCAAATCCTCCGCCGCCGTGCTGATAGACCCTAAGGATTCGGTGACGATGGCGGCGAAGGCCCGCCCGGCCTCGGTCAGGAAAACGGCCCGGTTGCGGCGCTCGAAAAGGGGCGTTCCCAGATCCCTTTCCAGGGCGCGTATCTGTTTGCTGACGGCCGCTTGGGTGAGGCCCAATTCCTCCCCTGCGCGGGTCAGGCTGCCCAGGCGGGCGGTGGCCTCGAAGGGCATAAGGCTGGCCAAGGGCGGCAGTTTACGGCGTAGGTTTTTCATAACTGTGAGATATGAATCGTGGATGAGAAGTCAATATACATGAGGCATTTGAGGACCATATCATAAGTCCTGGTTTGGAATGTGTGAAGGTTTTCCCATGTCTGATGCGGCACAGGTAAAGGCTGATAACGTGAAGTTGGCCGTGGCGGTTATCTTGGTCACGGTCATGGCGCTGGCCTTGGGAGATGCCCTGATCAAAAAGATCAGCGCGGACCTGGTTTTGTGGCAGATCTTTGTCTTGCGCGGGCTGGTGGCGGTGCCCCTCTTGGCGGGGGTGCTCGGCTGGCGGTTTAAAGGTGTGTCTTTTTGGCCCCGGGCCGTGGCGTGGACGGCGGCGCGCAGCTTGATGCTGGTGATGATGTGGGTCGCCTATTACGCGGCCTTGCCCCATGTGCCGCTGGCGGCGGCGGCCGCTGCCTACTATACCCTGCCGATCTTCATCACCTTGTTTTCGGCCTGCTTTGTGGGTGAGCGCGTCGGCCCTCTCGGCTGGATCGCGGTAATCCTGGGATTCGCCGGTGTGCTCTTGATCCTGCGGCCGGCGGCGGACGATTTTAACGCCTATGCCCTATTGCCCTTGGTGTCGGCTGTGCTCTATGCCCTGGCCATGATCCTGACCCGGACCAAGTGCCGAGGCGAGCACCCTCTGATTTTGTCACTCGCGTTGAACGTAAGCTTCGTGGCGGTGGGTCTGGCGGCCACCGGCCTCATGAGTCTGGAATTTGGCATGGGACCCGAGGCGGGGAAGGCTGCTTCCTTTCTCTCAGCCCAATGGGCGGCAATGGGCCTCCGGGAGATCGCCGCCATCGCCTTGTTGGCCCTGATCATCATGGTGGGCAGCGTGGGCGCTGCCATCGCCTATCAGTCTGGCCCCTCGTCGGTGGTGGCCACCTTCGACTTTGCCTATGTGGGCTTTGCCGTCGTCTTCGGCTTCCTCTTCTTCAGCGAGATCCCCGATTGGATCAGTTTGGCCGGCACCGCCCTTATTGTGGTCGCCGGCATCATGACCCTACGCAAGTGAGCGGCGCCGGTGAGGGGGTGTGGTGAGGAGGCGCTTAGAGTCAAACCTCAAAGCGCGGTTCGGGAGGGCATGCGGCTGATGAGCGTGGCGCAGGGGGCCAGATAGTCGTCGAAGCCGGGGACCTGGCGGCCGGTGACTTTGGCTTCATCGTCCCAAAGGCGGAGCTGCACAGCCTCCTTCCAGTGGGGTTCTTTTTCAAAGGCGGCCTTTTCGGCCGGGCTCATGGGGCCGCCTTGGATTTGCAGGCTGCGCTGGGAGGCTAGGGACAGGCGTTTAACGTAGCCGGCTTCGCCAGCGCAGAGCCATCTCTTGGCGGGCACGTGAAGGCGCACGGGCTCGGATACGGCGGCCGGAAACAGGGTTGCCAGCCAATTGGCGCCGACCCTTTCGTGGCACAGATCCTGGGATAGAAAGTCGCCCTGGCCCTTATGTTCATCGACCAGAAGGTGGCCGATATCATGAAACAGGGCGGCGATGACCAAGGCCGCGCAAGCGCCGGATTCGCGGGCCTGCCAGGCGGCTTGCAGGGCATGTTCGCACTGGGACACCGCCTCGTCGTAGCGGCTTTGCCCCTTGCTTTCCATCCAAGCAAAGAGGTGATCCACGAAGCTATCGGGATGATCAAGGCCGTCGCCGTTCAAAAGGGCCGTCACGAGTTTGCTCTCCTTTGCTCGGCGTCATCCTGTTCCGGCGCGTCCGGCACGGATGTTTCGTGCCAGGCCTGACCTTGGAAATGCCCGATGTTGCTGATGCGCAAGACCCCGTCCCTTTGGGAAGAGGCGGCGGCCATCTGGCGGGAGCGTTCTGCGTAGTAGCCGGCTCGAAAGTCCCCCTCGGCGAGCAGGTTGTAGGTGAGGTAGAGGGCCCTGCGCGGCGAGTCGCTTCGGTTCGGGCCGCTACGGTGGGGCACCAGAGAGCTGAAGAAGACCGCGCCGCCGGCGGGCAGACTGACCGGCTCCCAGTCGTAGTCATCGGCCAGGTGACTGGGCAGGCAACCTTGTTCATCTTGGGCCAACATGTCGTCGTAAAAGCCGGAGGCGAATTCCAGGCAACCGTTCTCAGGCGTCATGGGATCGACAGCCAGCAAGCAGGTGACGATGCAGCTGGCAAAGGCATAGGCGGTGGCATCCTGGTGCGCAGCAAAGCCAGCGCCGCCGGGTGCCTTGTAATTTATCTTCTCTTTATAGAGTACAGCCTGGCCACCCAGCAGGGCCGTCGCGGTCGCCAAGAGGGACGCACCGGTGATGACTTCCTCCAGGCCCCGATTATCGGACAGGAAGCGTTCGGTCCGGCAGAGGCGGGGGCCAAAAGGCGTGGCCTCGTAATACTGCAGCCGTTCTTCATCCGCCGATGGGGTTTCGGCCATGGCTTCGGCCCAGCCGGACAACTGACCGACGGTGGCCGGCGGCAACAAGGCAGGAAAGGCGACCCAACCTTTTTGAGACCAATTGTTTTGGTCCTGTTCGAAGATCACGCGCTGGCCCTCCTTCTATCGAATCTGTTTTCAGCTTTAGACCTCTAGTATTACAGTTTTATGTATCTTTTCGAGATGTGTGTCTTATGTCACCGAATCTCTTTTCACATTTAACTCAGCGCATCAAATCAGAAAAAATCATACGATTGTTACATTACTGCAATCAAACCGTCACTTTGATTGTCTAGCGTGCCCGATGAGACCTGGCATTGGTTTTGGCCTTTCTTATCGTGCCAAAAAATAGGGAGTAAGGGGGAGTAGGTCTTATGACAGCTAGCACTGCGATTGATGTGCGGGGATTGCAAAAGTCCTTCGGCCGCAAAAATGCACCGGCCTTGAAGGGCGTCTCCTGCCGTGTGCGCGAGGGGGAGATGGTGGCTCTGATCGGAGCCTCGGGCTCAGGCAAATCCACTCTCTTGCGTCACTTGTCCGGCCTGGTGTTGGCGGACCGTAACGGGGGTAGCGTGGAGGTTTTGGGGCAAGCGGTGCAAGCGGACGGTCGCATGAGCGGTGCAGTCCGTATAGTCCGTAAGGACGTCGGCGTGGTCTTTCAACAGTTTAATCTGGTCAACCGCTTGTCGGTGCTGACCAATGTTTTGATCGGCCTGTTGGGTCGGATGTCGTATTGGCGCGGCTGCCTTTGGCTGTTCTCGAAGGAAGAGAAGCAAAAGGCCATGGGTGCCCTGGCGCGGGTCGGCATCGCCGAGACGGCGGGACAGCGGGCCTCGACCCTGTCCGGTGGCCAACAGCAACGGGCTGCCATTGCCCGGGCCTTGGTGCAGGACGCCAAGGTGATCTTGGCGGATGAACCCATCGCCTCGCTGGACCCGGCCTCCTCTCGCCGGGTCATGGAGATCCTAAAGCGAATTAATCGAGAGGATAGCATCACCATTGTCGTTTCCCTGCATCAGGTGGAGTACGCTCGACAGTTTTGTCCGCGCACCATCGCCTTGCGGGACGGCGCGATCGTCTACGATGGCCCCAGTGCCGCACTGACGCCGGCTTTGCTGGGTGATCTTTACGGCGCGGGTGTTAATGATGCCCTTGAGCCGGCGAACGAGGAGAACAAGCAAGTCGAGGTCCGTGACCCAGATCCGCGCGCGGACTTGGCCCCGGTCTCTTCCGTGGGATGAAACCAGGTGTCACCTTTTCGTGGTGCCATTGATCGGCGTTCATCCCTCTTTTTTGTCCGAGAAAAACTAGGAGAGGATAGAAAGTGAAACTGCTAAAGACTGTGCAAGCGCTTCCGGTCGCCGCGGGGGTTGCCATCGGCGCTTCCATTGGTTCCCTGGCACCCGTGGCAGTAGCCGAGGAGGCCAAGGAGGTTAACTTCGGCATCATTTCGACGGAGTCCACGCAAAACCTCAAGTCCACCTGGGACCCCTTCCTGGAAGCCATGACCGAGGATACGGGTCTGAAGATCAACGCCTTCTTCGCGCCGGATTATGCGGGCATTATCGAAGGTATGCGTTTTGACAAGGTCCAGGTGGCCTGGTTCGGCAACAAGTCGGCCATGGAAGCCGTGGATCGGGCCGACGGTGAGGTCTTCGCGCAGACCGTGGATGTGGATGGCAATCCCGGCTATTGGTCTTTGCTGATCACCCACGTGGACAGCAAGCTGGGCAGTGTCGAGGACGTGCTGGCTTGTAACAAGGATCTGGATTTTGGCATCGGCGATCCCAACTCCACTTCCGGCTTTTTGGTGCCCACCACCTTTATCTTCGCGGCGAATGAGGTGAATCCCAGCGACTGCTTCAAGACGGTGCGGAATGCCAATCATGAGACCAATGCCATGGCGGTGGCCAACAAGCAGGTACATGTGGCTGCCAACAACACGGAAAATATTCGCCGCCTCGAGGAAACCAATCCGGAAGCCTATGCTCAGATCAAGGAAATTTGGCGCTCGCCTCTGATCCCTTCCGATCCCCTGGTGTGGCGCAAGGACCTGGACCAGGACGTCAAGGACAAGGTCTATACCTTTATCATGACCTATGGCCGCAATGGCAGCATCGAAGAAGTGGCGGCCGCGCGGCAAGTGCTTTCCGGCCTGCAGTGGGCGCCCTTCCGCCCGTCCGACAACAGCCAGCTCTATCCCATTCGGCAGATGCAGCTCAATAAAGAGCTGGCCAAGGTCCTTGCCGATGACCGCCTAGGCGAGTCGGAAAAGGAAGAGCAAATCTCCAAGCTGAAGACGCAGATCGATAAAGTGGCCCAACTGGCCGAGGACCTGCCCAGAAAATAGGGTATGGCAATTGGATCAAGTCCGGTGGCCGCGCTCCATGGCAACCGGGCTTTCCTTTAAGAACAGGATAACTGAGTCATGACCGATCAAGTTCAAGTACACCATGATCTCATGTCCCCGAAAGACGATTTCGGACGTAAGGCCTTTAATTTCGGCATGTGGGGCGGCTTGGTGGGCTTACTGGCTTGGAGCTGGGCGCCGGTCGAGATGAACAAGGTCGTGTCGCTTTTTACCGACGCGCAAAACATGGCCCGTTACGCCAGCGGCTTTGTGGAACCTAACTTTCACAATTGGCCCCTATTCTTGGAAGAGATGCTGCTGACGGTTCAGATTGCCCTATGGGGTACGGCTCTGGCCGTCGTGATGGCGGTGCCCTTTGGCATCCTCTCGTCCGAGAACATGGCGCCAATCTGGGTTGTGCAGCCGGTGCGCCGCTTGATGGATGCCTTTCGGGCCATCAACGAATTGGTCTTTGCCATGCTCTTTGTGGTGGCCGTGGGGCTGGGCCCTTTTGCCGGCGTGATGGCACTATTTATCCACACCACGGGCATTCTGGCCAAGCTCTTTTCAGAGGCAGTGGAGGCCATTGATCCCCGGCCGGTGGAGGGCATTCGCGCCACCGGGGCTGGCAAGATCCACGAAATCGTCTTTGGGGTGATCCCTCAGGTGGTGCCCCTATGGGTGTCTTTTTCCCTCTATCGTTTCGAATCCAACCTGCGCTCCGCCACGGTGCTGGGCCTTGTGGGGGCCGGGGGTATCGGGCAGATCCTGTGGGAGTACATCCGCGGATTTTATTACGCCGAAACGGCTGCCGTGATGCTGATTATCGTGGTCACGGTTTCGCTTTTGGACATTCTCTCTCAGCGTTTGCGGCGCCTGCTGGTCTAGCGCCGCCTGTCTCCCTTTGGTTAGAGAGACAGGCGGTGCCAGTCTTCGGCTAGCCGATGATGCGACCGTTGCGTACGAGCACCGGGCTACCGTCGAAGCGGGTTAAGGTAAAGCCGCCAAAATCCTCGTTATAGGTGCGGCTATAGTCTTGCAACATGCCGAGCGCTTGTTGCTCACCTCCGGTCAAGCCGTCGATGCCGTCGGAGCGATAGTGCACCCCGGCGGCGTCTCGCCCAATGGAGATGTTGTTGGCCAGCTTGTTGATTTCGTTGCCCAGGGTCAGGGGCGCGCCACCCCAGGGAACCAAAGTGTCGCCGCTCGGCGTAGCAACCATGGGGGCCGGAATCTCAAAGTCTTCATTGAAGAAAGCTTTCAAGATGGTGGCGCAGGCGCCGGCTACACAGGCATGGCCTGCAGGATAGGAGGGATGAGTGGGCGAGCCCTCAGGGAAAGCAAGAGGCAGAAGCGCCGTGCTGAAGTCAGCTACGGTTTCCGAAACAGCCACTGAGTTCATGATCTCGGCATTAATGCCATAGTCCTTGTTCCCGATGCGCTGGTTCTCGATGCGGCCGGCGAAAACTTCCGGGCGCAGGCGCCGGTGCACCAGCCATTTTTGATACCAAGCGCCGGTCAAGGCCAAGCGAGCCGCCTTGGTGACCAGGTCGCCGATGGCCGGCGGGCCGAACGTCACAAAGGCGCCTTGGTTGTCAATGTCCAGATAAGGATTGCTGGCCGCCAATGCGTCGGGGCCGAAGGAGAACATGATAAGGGCCGCGTTCAGATAGGCCTGGAAGGAATAGTCCCGGTGTACATATTCGCCAAGCGCACGGTTGTTGCTGATATAAACCTTATCGATGTCAAAGGTGTTCTGGCCGATCACCGCACCCCTTTGGATCGCCAGCCAATCGGCGTAGGCGGTGCCGAAGTCGATACCAGCTACGGGGCGGTCGTATTTTTGGATAATGGTCGAGGGTCCATAAGGCACATCCAGCCATAGGAACTGGCTGATGTAGGGACCGATCAAATCCCCCGGCGTCTCACCCCGGAAAAGGGTCCCGGCGGTGATCTGGCCATTGTCGGTGGGACCAACCTTGGCGCTGAAGTTATTCAGGTCCGACAAGGCGGTTTGCACCAAGGAATCGCTGTCATAGTCATCGAAGGCAACGTCGCGGGTCAGGGCTTGCCAGTAGACCTCGCCCATTTCCGCCGCTTGGGTGGCGCCGTCAAATCGAGGTGCGGCCGGAATGCGGGTTGCCTGACCGTCCAGGCCGGTCAATTCAAAGGCATAGGCGCCCTGAGGGTTGGCCAGCTTGCGCTCGCTCACCAGAGACAGGGGAATAGCGTTAAAGTCAGACTGACGTTTCGTGCGCAAGGCCTTGAGCAAGGCTCGATAGGCATGCTGATCAACTTCTCCCAGGTCGTTCTGCGGCAGGGTTTTGAAAAAGCTCGCACGCCGATCCGAATAACGCTGGTCGTCGCCGTTGGTTCTTTGGCGTGGAAGCCGCCCCTTCAAATAGGCTCTGGCCGCCCTCTCGCGCAACTGGGCGGCTTTGCGCCGGCGCCGTTGCGCATTACCGATGGCGCTGGCCGCGCTTGAGCTACCAGCCTGGGCGGGTGCTGGCATCGACAGACCCATGCCGCCGGCCAGGGCAAGGGCCGCGCCGCTTGCCGATAGGATCTTTCTCCGAGATATCTCCGTCGTGGAAGACGGCTGTGGCCGGTCTTCGGCCATGTCACCTTTTTTCGGATTATTGTTAGACAAATTATTATGGTTTTTTAGCATCTTTAACCCCGATTCTAATTTTTATTATAGCGACGAGCCATTGTTCGCTTAGGTCCCGTGCACTGACATAGGAACATTAGCACAGATATGTGGTGAAGCGATGGCTAATATAGGAAAAATATCAGGCAGAGGAATTGGGACCAACTGCCAAAGCGAACCTTAAGTCGCGCCTGACAAAACAGGCCTAAGAATGCGATCTAAAAGAGGGGATGGGTAGTGGCGAAGGAAGCGGCGAGGAGAGAGTAGCCAATCACCAATAGGAATAGGCCGCCGATCAGGGCGATCAGATCGGCGGAGAGGGCCAGAATGCTGGTGCGCGGGCCGGCGATACGGGTGGCGAGCCGGGCAATCCAAGCACGGGCATGGACGGTCAAGAAGGCCAGACTGGTTACGGCAATGGCCGTTCCGGCGGCCATGGCGAGCACCGCACCCACGCCGGCCCAGGCCATGCCGCTGGCTTTGGCGAACACCAGAACAATGACGGCGCCGGTACAGGGCCGCAGGCCAATGGCCAAGATGACACCGATGGAGGTTTTCAGATCGGTCGCCCTTTCGAGCTGCTCTGGGCTGGGTCCATGCTGATGCCCGCAACCACTGTGATCATGGTCATGATTATGACACCCATGGTGATGGTGATGATCCTGTTGGCCCTTGGTGGAAATGCCTTGCGACCGCAAATGAGAAAAGGCGCTACGCAGTCCCCGCCAGGCAAGCCACAGGCCAATGGCCATGACCAAGGCAAAGCTGAGGCGTTCGCCCCAATCCACGGCTCGTGAGGTATCCCGGGGCAGCCATCCGGCTAGGAAAATAAGGCCATAGACCAAAATCAGAGCCACCAAGCCTTGGCAAAAGGCCGCGGCGCTGGCGAGAGCGATGCCGCGCTTTACCTGGGACCGGTGGGTGAGAAGATAGGTGGTGAGAACGGCCTTGCCGTGACCCGGCCCGGCGGCGTGAAAAATCCCATAGAGAAAGCTCGCTGCAACCACGGCCCAGGCTGCTGCGATGCCGCCGTTTTCCCGCAAATGACTCAGCCCGCCGGTGAGTTCGCGATGAAAGGCCCGCTGCTGGGCATAGACCCAGGTGACCAAGTCGGACCATGCCGAGGAAGTCGTCTCATCCTGCGCGGCCATGGCCACCTCCGGCAAGCAATAAAAGCCCGCCGCAGTGGCAAGCAGAAGCCAGACGAATTTCCTGCTCGTCGTTAGTCGCACGCTGTCTATCGCACTCTCTGTCAGTCGCACTCTAGGGTGGCCCATTCGGCGAAGTGAATGCCCAGGCCGTCTCCGGCACTCTCGGTTTGGTCTAGAGCAAAGGCGAGGGAAACGGTTTCCGGATCGGGCGTGGCGGGGGTCAGGGTGTAGCGGCAATTGGCGTCAGGATCGCTAAAGGTGACAACATCGGGACCCTCGGCATGGAGCATTTCGATATAATAGGTGGGGTCAAAAACTGCATAGCGTAGCGACTGCCCGGATAGAGCCTGGGGCTTATCCAAGGGCAGAACGAAGGTCATGCGCAGGCGGGTCCCATCCATCTCGGAGGCCATCTCCATCACCTCGTCAAAGCCGACGCTGCCGCCGGCCCCATCGACCCGGGTGAAGTATTGGTAGTCGGCCAAGTTACTCATGTTGAGTTCCAAGAGTTCGGCCAGCTTGTCCGGGTCCGGTTGGCCGTCGCCATTGCTGTCCATCCCCTCGGTGGCAAAGGCGGTATAGTACTCGTCGAAGAGCCAGGTTTGCTCTAGGGCGACCGCCTCGGCCTTGTCGTTCAACTGCACGTCAACGGTTATGTCGATCCAGGCATGGGGATGGGCTTGGGTTGCCTGCGGCATGGCTGCCACCAAGAGCAGACCTAAAGAGAAGCCCCGTAAGTACTTGGGTAAAAAAGCGCGGTTTTGGCCGGACATTGAGGGCTCTTTTGTCGTTCGACTCGCGGATCGGCAATCAGGGCAGTTTACTAGCAGATCCTGAAAAAGCCTTAAAGGCACATCAAGCGTGCGTTTCCAGAATAATGCCGGACCAAGGACCAGAGTTCCGGTCGCCTTGGGAATTTGGTGATTAGTCTCGTTTTTTCAAGGCGTTAGGGTCTAGGGATAAGGCGACGGATTTGCAGGTTGCGGATCCACTTGCGGAACATGTCCTCGCTATCCATGACGTCGTGGAACCCGGCCTGTTGAATGGCGATCGTAGAGACGGCTGTTGACGGCCCGGGGTCGGGCTGGCCATAGCGGAGGAGATAGTCGCAGTATTGCAGGGAGGGGCCGACAAAACTTTGCAGGTCGGGGGAGGCGAGCTGGTGGTCTTGGCGAATTTTGTCCCATAGGTCGCCCCGAACACCGCAAAAATCGTTGATGGACCTGGGCTCGGGCGTGCCCAGGGGCATTCCCATCTCCTCGGCGAAGAGGGGCCAGATGTTTTCCCAGACGTAAACATCGCCATTGGTGACGTTGAAGGTGCGATTGCGGGCCGTCGCCGTGTCCCCCGCCCAGGAAATGGCGCGGGCCAAAAGGTCCACATCCACGGCGGCGGCAATGCGTGGCCCGCCGCCGGGATAGGCGAGGGGCAAAGCCTGCTCTTTAAGCAGTGAGGCGAAAACACAAAGAGGGGGAATGGCATTCATCGCCCCGCCGATCACGCCGCCAACGATGAGTGTGGGCCGTAGGATCGTCCAGCCCCAATCTGCTGTCCCGGCGGCTTTTTCGGCGGCGGTGCGCAGATGGGCCTCTTGCGCCCAATAGAAGTTGGTTTGGCTTCGCAGCTCGTCCCGGTCCTCGCGCGCGGGTACGGGAATGGCGCGGACATGAACGCCGTAAGCCTTGGTGCCCTGCAGCAGGGTCACATGCCGTAGTGCCCCCCGCGCGGCCACGAGGGGGTCGAGCACGGCCTTGAACATGGCGTCGTTGATCCGAATTTGTGCGTCGTCGGACCAGCCCGAAACCAGGTGGGGGTTCTCGTATAGGGCGGCATAAACCAGATGGGTCACCTCGCCCATTTTTGAGAAAAGGTCGTGGCAGGCCGCCCTGTCGGAAAGATCGGCCAGACGGTATTCTACCCGGTCGTCATGCCTGTCGTCATTCTGGCGCGGGGCCTTGCGTTGCGTGGCGATCACCCGGCAGGAGCTGGCGCGTAGGTGCTTTACCACGGCCGAGCCCACCAATCCGTTTGCGCCCACGACCAAGACTGTTTTGTGCTCTGACAAAACGGCGATCCTTTGGGGTTAGGAGCCGGCTTCTTGGGCCTCCAGAGAAACTTGGATTAAGACGCCATAGCCCAGTTGGGTGTCGCTGGAAAAACCTTTAGCGCCTATGCCATAGGCCAAGCGCTCGATGGTCACCTCACCGGCCATAACGGCGCGGCCGTTTTCGATCTTTAAGGAAAAAGGCAGGGTCAGCGGATGGGTTTGGCCGACAAGGGAGAGCTCGCCCGCGGCCACATAATTGTCGGGTGCCGTCTCGGCGAAGGACTGGGAGGTGAAGCGGGCGACGGGAAAGGCCGCCGTGTTGAGAAAGTTCTCTCCCTTGGCTTGATCACCCACGCCCCCCAGGACAATGCTGGAAACGTCCACGTCAACGGTCACGCTGGCGGATTCAAGATCGTCAGGGTCGAAGGTGATGGCGGCGGTCCAGCTTTCGAACTCTCCCACCACCGGGTTGCCCATTTGCACGATTTGCAGGCCCAAGGTGCTGTTTTCTGGATCCACGATCCAGGTGCTTCCATCCCCTGTTGGGGAGTCGGTCGCGGCCGATGTCTGGGCTTCGGGCTGGGCTTCAGGCTGGGTCGCGGCTGATGTATCGCTTGCGGTCTCGGTTTGGGTCCCGGCTTCAGCGGCCGGCGTTGCTGCCTGTTGCGCGCCGCGCTGTCCGACCTCCCAGGTGTAGTCCGCGGTGACGGCAAAGCCCAAGACGGCAAAGGCACAGAGCGCCAAAAAAGCGGCGAGTCCGCGCAAGGGTGCCTTGGGCAGTGGGGCTTCGGAGAGCGGCCGGAGGCCGGGAATCAATTGACCGGGGATCATACGATTGAGAGTGCCGTCCCGATCGATGATGGTGTGTTTTAAGGCGCCGGCCACGTGCAGGCCGACAGCGGCGGTGAGCAGGACCGCCGTGAAGACATGGGCAATGCCAAAGAGCGTGGCCAGGCTCGGGTCCTTGGGCACGAAAGGCAAATCCTGAGGCAGAGCCCCCCAAAGGGGGGCGAAGCCCGCGCTGGCGGAATGGGTCAGCCAGCCGGTGAAGGGCATGAGGATGATGGCGCCGTAAAGCATCCAATGGATCGTCTGCGCCGCCAGGCTTTCCAGTTTGCGCTCAGAATTCAAGGGCCGGGGATGGGGCTGGATGAGAGCCCAGAGCACCCGCGCAAGCGCCACGAAAAAGACGATCACGCCAAGGGATTTATGCAGGGAAAAAACCGAGGCCTTATAGCTCACGTCTGCGGCCGTGGCTTGGGGCAAGTCGGTCATGTAAACGCCCAAGGGCAGAAGAAACAAGATCAGCCCGGCGGTGATCCAGTGCAGGATCTGGGCGACCAGTCCATAGCGTTCTCGGGTGTTCAAGAGCACGGGGGCAACCCCATTTTTCTTTCGGCAAAGAGGAATAGGATCATGACAAAAGAAATAAGGCCACGCCAGCAAATTGGCGTGGCCTTACTTTTTGCGGGTCCTTGTGACCCTAAGGGTCCAAGGGTCTAGTCTTCTCGGTCTTTCATCTCGGTATTGATGGTGATCGAGAGGGGGCCGGTGGAAAAGCCGCCCACGCCAAAGGCTTGGTGATCTTGGATCACGCCGGTGGCATGAAAGGCCACCCATTGACCCTTGTAGTAGTCGATGACGCTGCCCAGGGGATGCTCGCCCTGGTGGGTCAGGGTGGTGGCCAGAGTGATCGGCTCGGTAACCCCATGAATGGTCAGGTCGCCTGTCACATCGGCGGTGTTATCACCGGTTTGCTTCACCGCAGTGCTGACGAAGGTGATTTCCGGATAGGAGGCCACGTCGAGAAAGTCGGCAGCTTTGAGATGCTCGTCCAAGGGGCCGAAACCGGTGGACACGCTGCTGGCATCAATGGTGACGGTCAGCTTTGAGTTCTCCGGGTTGTCTTTGTCCAACTCTAAAACACCGTTGGCCATGGTGAACTCGCCAGACTGCATGGAGACGCCGGCGTGGCTCCAGCCAAAGATCACTTCGGTGTGGCCTTGGTCGGTGTAATAGGTCTCGGCCGCTTGCGCGGAAAGAGCCGGTGCCGCAAAAAGCAGGGCCGCGGCGGCCAATTGGGGAAGTCGTGCAAAGGTCATGAATACCTTCTCCTGTCTATTCAGTGAATTTTCGAAACGATGTCGGATCCCGTGATCACTAGGCACCTGCCGGCGGCAAGTCTTGGTCACGATTGCTCCTTTTGCTCCCTCTCAGGAATAAATCCGTAACCATAAATCCACGCAAGCCGGATAATTGCAACGAGATTTCCAAGGCTTCACCAGATATTGAAGGGCGCTAAGGCGCCGGGTCGAATGGGCCCCTCATGCCAGGCGTGAAAGGACCGGCTGCCGTTGCCGCGCGCCTTGGCCGCGCATTCCATCTTCTTTCCCGCAGATAATATTAAAGATAGTACCATTCTATCAAAATAAACGTTATTCTATAGGCTCGTTTGGGGCACAGGGAGAGGGGGCATCACAGGAGGCTGAGTAGATGAGTGAATTTATTGGTGCTGCCGTGACGATCAACGACGACGACTTTGCCCGGGCCGCGCAAAAGCTGGAATGTGAGGAGGCGGTGATTCGCGCCGTGGCCGAGGTGGAATCCGGGGGTCGTACGGGATTTTTGGAGGACGGCCGGCCCAAGATTCTCTTTGAGTCCCGCTGGTTCCACAAGCTGACCGACGGGGCCTTTGACAAGAGCCACAGCCACATCTCCACCCCCCGCTGGGTGCGCAACTATCGCGGCGGCGCCGGGGAATTCGACCGCCTCGGCGAGGCAATCGCCCTCGATCGGGAGGCGGCCTTAAAGTCGGCCAGTTGGGGCATGTTCCAAATTCTGGGCGTGAACCATGGGGTTTGCTGCTTTGTCGATGTGCAGGCTTTTGTGACCGCTCAAATGGCGGCCGAGGGGAGCCATCTGGATGCCTTCGTGAATTTCGTGATTTCAAACCGGCTGGACGACGAATTGCGGGATAAGCGATGGGCGGATTTCGCGCGGGGTTATAATGGGCCGGCCTATGCGGAAAACCGCTATGACCAAAAGATGGCCGAGGCCTATGTAAAATACGCCGCCGGGCGGATCCTGCCCACCACCTTGGAGGTGCAGCAGGCGCTGAACCGTCGCGGCGCTAATATCGTCGCCGACGGCATCACCGGCCCGGGTACCCGCGCCGCCATCCGCACCTTTCAAGCCATTGCAGGTCTGCCCATCAATGGCATCGCGGGACCGGCCACCATGGCGGCCCTTGGCCTCACCGAAAGCCACGATCCGATCGCCCTGTCAGCGGTCATGAACGGGTAGGGGGTGGGCGGCACGGGATAGGGGGAATTGCCGAAGAGGATGCGCGCCCAGCCCCCTTGTGTTAGAGGGCATGCGTGTTAGAGGGCATGTGTGTTTAGAACAGGTGTGTTTAAGGACAAGGGACGATGGGCACGGCTCGCCTAGGGAAATTGCTTGGCTCGCCGGCAAGGCTAAAGTGCTATATCATTGGGCTCTTGGCCGCGATGGGAAGCTGGAGCTTCGCTGAAATCAGGTCGCCTCAAGCTAGTCGGTGTTGAATCCAAGTATGGAGAATAGATGTGTCGGACAAGATCATCCTATTGGTGGAGTTCAAGATCTCGCAGGAGAACCTTTCTGAGGTCAAGGAGATCTGTGAAAAAGGAGTAAAGATTGTCGGCTCCAACGAAAAGGGAACACTCTCCTTTGACCAATACTTCTCCGTCGATGAAAGTAAAATGGTGTCGCTAGAAACCTACCGGGACACTCAATCCCTTTTG
The DNA here is from genome assembly GCA_039028695.1 of Pseudomonadota bacterium. Taxonomy (GTDB): domain Bacteria; phylum Pseudomonadota; class Alphaproteobacteria; order Kiloniellales; family Kiloniellaceae; genus JANQKX01. Next base: position 12,310 of record JBCCHN010000049.1, on the reverse strand, counting down.
GCGCACCTGGAGAACGCCACTGAGAACGTTCAGAGGATGAACGACATTGCCACCATAAGTCGGTTGGAGATTTTTGGTGACGTTACCGACCAACTAAAAGAAACGCTGCGAGACTTCAATCCCGTATACTTTAAGCACCATTCCGGAGTTTGAGCGCTATGGCCTCGTCGAAATTTTTGGACGTTGCATTTATCTTTTAGCTAGCAGCACTCTTAGCTGGATTTTCAAACCCTGCCTTATCTCAAGGCCAACAGACTTCAAAGCCAGCATCTGGCCGCGGTTAAAGGCTCCCCACGAACAGAGGTGCCGGGTGTGGCATTGGGGCCGAAAACCGCGGTTCCACCGCCCGACGGGTCGGCAAAATGCAAATCCGGTCCAACAGCGCCACAACGCGATGAACTGGGACCATGACCATTGGCCCAGATGCCTCGAGCTGTTCAAAAGTCGGAAACTTTAAATTTTGCAGATGAGGGGGCAGGGCAACTTTCACATCCACCTGCGAACCGCCTCGCAATAGGCTCCAAAGTCAGCGCCAAATTTTTCCCTTAGGATCTTCTCTTCCGGTCTGATTTGAAATTCGGTGAGGTAGATCACAAAAGCGATCAGGACGAAGGCGCCCAGTGGTGTGCCGAGATAGATCGTCCAGGCCGTGAGGAGGAGCAGCAGACCAAGGTACATGGGGTTGCGGCTGATGCGGTAGACGCCATTGGTCACCAGTGCGCTGCTGTGGTCCGGCTTGCGGGGGTCGACGGTGGTCTTTTGCTTCAGGAAAGACCGTAAGGCCGTCAGGTCGAAGACCAGACCGGTGGCGGCGACCAACACCGCCAAGGCGGTTTGAAAGGGAAAGGACAAGGAAAGCCCGGTAAAGACTTTGTGCAGGCCCCCTATGGCCAAAGCCGATAGTAGACCGATGATGGGAGGGGGGATCTTGAGGTGCATAGGTTGAGTTTTTCTGGTGTCGACAAAAGGTCAATCAACTTATCCTGATAGATTTCCATTACCTCGTTTATGGTCGCTTCCCAGACATGCTTGTCAGGCATTGTCGCTCTTTCTCGTTCGCAGGCAAGAAACTGTTTTTTGTGGGCGCAAGGGTATCTTACGCGTTCCTTGTGGCCAAGCCGTCCAATTGATCCGCTCGATCCGGCGTTCGGACCGTCCATTGTTGCCTGCCGATGATGACGAGGGAATCCATGGGATTTTTCCCGTCGACGGTATGAGCGGGCTGGTGACCCTAAAAATCAGCCTCGGCCAGTTCCAGCACGCTGTCCGCGCCGGTGGTGACGGCGGTGGCGTGGGCGGGTGCTTGGGGGAGGATGTTGGCGGCGTAGAAGCGGGCGGTGGTGGTCTTGGCTTTCAGGAAGGCAGGGTCGCCGTCGCCTGAGGCCAGGCGGGACTGGGCGGCCTCGGCGCCGCGGGCCAGCAGCCAGGCGCCAATAACCGTCCCGGCCAGGGCCAGGTAAGGGGTGGCGCCGGCGGCGGCGTGGTTCAGGTCTTCAGCCGCTTGTCCCGCCAGGTGTTGGGTGGTGTCCCCAAGGACCTTGAGAGCGCCGGTCAGGTCTTTGCCCAGGCTCGCTAAACTGTCGTCTTGCGCGGCAGCGAGCCTGACAGCGTCGGCAGCCATTTCCTCAACTAAGGCCTGGGACGCCTGGCCCCGGTCGCGGAGGATCTTGCGGAAGAGCAGGTCCAGGGCCTGAATGCCGTTTGTGCCTTCATAAATGGGCAGGATCCGGGCGTCCCTGTAATGCTGGGCGGCGCCGGTCTCCTCGATAAAGCCCATACCGCCGTGGATCTGCACGCCGATGGAGGCCACGTCGCAGCCCACGTCCGTGGACCAGGCCTTGGTGATGGGAATGAGGAGGTCGACCCGGGCTTGGGCGGCCGCCTTTTTCGCCGGGTCCGGCTCCGTTCGGGAGCGGTCCAGGGCGGCGGCGGTAACCAGGGTAAGGGCGCGGGCAGCCTCAGTCTTGGCCTTCATGGTCATGAGCATGCGGCGCACATCCGGGTGCTGAATAATGGGGACAGCACCGTCTCCCGAAGTACCCACGCGGGCGGCGATGGGCTTGGACTGAACGCGGTCACCGGCGAAGGCACGGGCCTGCTGATAGGCGCGTTCGGCGATGGCGACCCCTTGCAGGCCCACCATCAGGCGGGCGTTGTTCATCATGGTGAACATGTATTCCATGCCGCGGTTTTCTTCGCCCACCAGATAGCCCACTGCGCCCTCGTTATCCCCATAAGACATGACCGCGGTGGGCGAGGCGATGATGCCCAGTTTGTGCTCAATGGAGACGCAGCGCAGGTCGTTGCGCGGGCCCAGGCCGCCGTCTGCGTTCACCTGGAACTTGGGCACGATGAAGAGGGATATGCCCTTTGACCCGGCGGGGGCTCCTTGCACCCGGGCCAAGACCATGTGGACGATGTTCTCGGCGCAGTCGTGCTCGCCCCAGGTGATGAAGATCTTTTGCCCCTTGATGCGGTAATGGTCCCCATGCTCGGCATCGCTGTGGCGCTCGGCCTTTGTTTTCAGCGCGCCCACGTCCGAGCCGGCTTGAGGCTCCGTCAGGTTCATTGTGCCGGTCCACTCGCCCGAGATGAGGCGGGCCAAGTAGGTTTCTTTTTGCGCATCCGTGCCGTGGGTGTGCAGCAGGTCCACCGCGCCGATGGTCAAGAGAGGGCAGAGCCCGAAACTCAGGTTGGCGGCCTGCCACATCTCGTGGGCCGCGGTGGCCAGCAGCCAGGGCATGCCTTGGCCCCCGTAATCGGGCGGAAAGGGCAGGGAGTTCCAGCCCCCCTCCACAAACTGGCTATAGGCTTCGCGAAAGCCCTCGGGCGTGCGCACCACGCCATTTTCATAGACCGAGCCTGCCCGGTCGCCGGACCAGTTGATGGGCGCCAGAACCTCGCCGGCCAGCTTGCCCGCCTCCTCCAGCACCGCGCCCACAAGATCGGGGGTGGCCTCCTCAAAGCCCGGCAGTTGGGCCAGTTCGCCCATACCCGCGAGGTCCTGGAGCACGAATTGCAGTTCGGTGAGGGGCGGCTGATAGGTCATGGCGAAAAACTCTTCTGTTGGCCGGCAAAGGGTTGAGACTGGGTCGGGTAGACGGGAGGAGCAAAGCAAAGAATTGTAAAGGAATCGGACAGCACTTTAGGTTAACATGCTTCCATGGCAGAGATAATCAACCTGCGCCAGGCGCGAAAGCAAAAAAGGCGGGCCGACAAGACCGCCCAAGCCGAGCAAAACCGCGCCAAATTCGGCCGCGATAAGGGCCAAAAGGCCGAGAATAAGCGGGCCAGAGACCGGGCGGAGCAGGATCTGGACGGGAAGAAGTTGGATTAGGGGGCTGGCAGCCAGCACCTTGCCCGTGACTTCATCGCGGTGCCTTGGCCAACTTACCGCCGTTATGCTATCCTTCCTTTGGTAGTTTCGAGAACACGGCCCAACCGGCCCCCACGCACCAGCGAGGCAACGATGCGAACCCTCTGACTTATCAAGAAATCTCACTGTTTTTGATAACTCAGAAAGGGAGGCATCCAATGCCTGCTGAAATCCGGGGCGATCTGCCCCGCCATCCCAACAATATTGAACCGGCCTGGCTGACAGGGCGCTTGCGTGACCGGGGCATCTTGACCGAGGGGCAGATTACCTCGGTTCGGGTTGAGATGGGGGAGAAGTGGAACGCGGCCTATACGGCGCGGCTGCTGCTTGACTGCCACCCGCCCAAATCGACGGGGGCGCCCGAGAGTCTTTTTGTCAAAATCCGGGACAGCGAAGACCCCTACGCGGATAGCTTTCCCGGTGAGTTTGCCTTTTTCAAGGAGCAACTGGAGGCCCAGGCCCAATCTGAGGCATTACCCCTGCCCCGTTGCTTGGGTCTTTTCAAGGACGAGACCTCGCCGCTGACCTGCCTGTTGCTGGAGGACTATGGCGCCAGCCATGAACAGCCGCCCTGGCCCCTGCCGGCTTCCTTGCCCCAGTGCGAGGCTGCAGTGGTGGCCTTGGCGAAGCTTCATGGTCATTGGTGGACGACGGACCTGGCGGAGACCTTTTTGGCCGGGGTGGATTTGGCCCGGCGCCGGGACGACCTTGCTCAGCAGTTCGAAAGGCTGCTGGAAAACTTCCTGGCCTTTGTGGGTGATCGGCTGGCGCCCGAACGGCGGGACATCATGCGTGCGGTTTGTGCCAGATTGCCGGCGCTTCTATGGCAAAGGCTCACCAGTGGCTTGCCGCTCACCCGTATTCACGGAGACCCGCATAGTTGGAATATCCTTTTTCCAAAAGACCCGTCCCGGCACGGCTGTATCTTTATCGATTGGGAGGATTGGCAAATCCAACCAGGGCCCTTCGATTTGGCCTATATGGTGGCTTACCATTGGTTCCCGGAGCGGCGTGCGCGCTATGAAGAACCCTTGCTGCGCCTTTATCACCGAGCCTTGTGCGATGAAATTTCCGAACCCTATCGCTGGCAACAACTGCGAGACGACTACCGTCTTGGGGCGTTGCATAACTTCGTCGTGCCCTGGTTCGTGTTGGACATGGGCATCGCCCCGGAAGGATGGTGGTATCATCTGGAACAGCTCTTTGCGTCCTTTGAGGATCTGGGCTGCGCCGAATTTTTGTGATCGCCATGAGTGAGATCACCATTCGCCCGGCGTGTCGGAGCGATGCTGAGACCATCGGTGTTATTGGCCATGCGGCCTGGCGCAAAGGTATTGTCGGGCATGTGGGCCCGGCGGCCCGGGCGCGCATCGGGCCGGAGACCTTCGCTGACTTTGCCGAAAGCCACACCGCCCAAATTGTCGTGGCGGAAGACGACGATGCCTTGCTGGGCTTTGCCGCCACCGAGACGGGCGATAACACCATCAGCGATCTATGGGTCGCGCCGGTGGCGGAGGGACGCGGCGTCGGCACATCCCTGATGCGCGCGTTGGAGGCCATCATTGCCGAAAGGGGACACGAACAAGCCGAGGTGGAGGTCTTGGCGGAAAACCATCGTGCTCTCTCGCTCTATCGACATTTAGGGTACGAAGTTGTTTGGCGCGGTGTGCGCGACGATCAGGTTCTGCTGGTGCCGCTCACAAAAATTTTGCTGTCTAAGAGACTCTAAGGACTGGGTGCAGAAATTCGGGCAAATGCCCAACGAGTGTTCGGTTTCCTCGTAAAAAACTCAGATTCAGCGGACGCGCAGACGCAATGGGACTTCGTCGCTAACCAATCACGCTCCGAAGACTCGCGCGTTAATCAATGTTGCAGGCGCTTTTGATGTCGGCGATCTTTTGGTCAATCTTGCCGTTATAGTCGCCCGTCGCCACCTTGAGCTTTTCCCCTTCCACGCCGCGCAGGCTGCCGACCACCAAGCCGGCCGGGGCGATCGCGGTGACGCCGTCAGCCAAACGCTGAGCCACTGTGTCCTTTTCACTTTTCAATACGCGCATGTCGCCCTCGGCCGTCGAGCAATCGACCGGCTTGGCGAGTTCGGTTTGCTCTTCCTTAGAAACCGGCGTGCAGGCGGCTGACAGAGCGGCCAGGCTTCCGACTAAAACCAAGGATTTGACCCACATCGTTTCGCTCCCCTTCACTCCATGTGATCTGCGATTGTTCTTATACCCATAGGGAATCATTGAAAACAACAGTTGAGGCAAAAAGCTATCACAGCCTCAAGTCGCTGGCCACCACGCCTTGTTTCATGCCCCGGACTGCCGCGGAAAAGTCGGCCGTTCCCGCGCTCGGGCCGTACGACGAGCCTGCGGGGAGGCGGTTTTTCGATAAGGTGCCGGCCTCTCTTATATCGGCGGCCCTTAGGATGTCTCCCCGATCCACTGACGAAGGCTGGACATGGCCGGGTGCCCCTTCGGTACCGCCAAGTAATAGCCCTTGTGGGTATCGACCCGAAAGTCGGGCAGGCTGACCAACCAACCATTTGACAGATAGGGCTCGATCAGGTGGTCCCAGGCCAAGGCAATGCCGCGCCCTTCCATGGCCGCCTGCAAGATGAAGGCGTAGTTGTTGATGACATAGCGGGTTGGCCCGGTGGATTCCGGTTTGATGGGGTCGGCTTCGGGCAGCGGGGCACCGAAATGGTCGAACCAGCCCTGCCAATCGAGCCAGCCGGCGGTACCCGCATCCTGCCAAAGGAGCGGCAGGCGGTGAAAGTCCGCAGCCGTAAATCCGTCTTCGTCCAGGCTGTGTTTTTCGGCAAAAGCGCGGGTGCATACGGGAAAGACCCGCTCCTTAAAAAGCAGGATGGACGACACCTGCGGCCAATCGCCGTCCCCGAACCAGACTGCCACGTGCTGGTGGTCCAAAGGTGGGGCGGCTGTTTCATCTGCGGTTTGGTCGGTGGTCACCACACCGAATTCATGGCCGCTCAGCCGTGCCTTGAGGGCGTCCAGGCGCGGTAAAACCCACATGTGAGCAAAGCCGTGGGTGCAGTGGATCATGATTTTGCGGGCGCTCGGGCTCTGAGCAATATCGTCGACAACGCTGCGCAGGTGATCCAAGCCCAGCATGGCGGCCTTTTGCAGCTTGTCTCCATGCGGGGTCAGGGCGATGCGGTTGTGCCGGCGCTCAAACAGCGAGACCCCCAAATGCTGCTCCAAGATGGTCACAAAGCGGCTGACCGAGGGCTGGGCCATGCCCAGGGATTCACCGGCCTGGGTAAAGCTCAGATGGCGGGCGGCCTCCTCAAAAACCGCGAAGGCGGGCAGAAGACGGAGAAAAGTATTTTTTTCTATCATAAAAATATTATATGCAAAGAATAAATATTTTCCATCTTTTCAAATATGTTACATTCAATATTTCTTCTCATATTCTAACTGCAAGGGACCGCCGCGTTGTCAACAAGGCCATGGCGGGACCTTCAGTCACATGACAGGCGGCGAGAAGGACCCTAGCGGAATGACGGCACAGATTGAGTTTCCCGAGGGTATTCGGCTGCTGGCCGCTTGGCAGCAGGGACAGGGGGGTGCCCGCGATCGCTTGCGGGAGATTTTTGAGCAAAGCATCGCCGGGGGATACGACGAGGACTTTGCTCGACTGGCACCCCGGAACGCGGTTCACATCGGCGGCGCCATCAACTTGATGACGCTGACCATCATGAACGACCTCTATGGCATGGAGTCGAGGGAATTCTACAAGTCTGATCCGGAACGCTACGTGCGCACCACCTTGCTGTCTCGGCGCCTGTTGGGCATGAACAAGCTTTACGTGAGTTGGCCGGTTTATGCCTTCACAGCCGAGGCTCTGGGGCAGACCACCATGTACCCGGACAAGTTCCCGCCAGGTTCGGATCCGGACCGCATGCTGATCACCAAGGATAACTGGCAGTCCATCGAGGCACCGGAGATGTCCAGCGAAGTGCCCCGGGTCATTGAAGAGACCATCGACTGTTATGTGCGCCTGACCGGGCTGGACCCTATCCTGCACCTGTCGGCGCCCTATAGCTTGGCGGCCGATACCTTTGGCCAGGAACAGCTCTTGGCGGCCCTGGTCCACGAACCGGATTTCGCAAATGCCCTGATGGACCACTTGGTGGACCATGTGCACCGGCCCTGGATCGATCACTATTTCAAGCGATTTCCCGGTGGCTGGGTGGAATTGTCCGATGCCTCGGGCTCGCCCTTTTTCATCGGCCCAAAGAACTGCACCGCTGTGGCCATCCGGGCCATTCGGCGTCTAAAAGAGGAAAACCTCTGGGGTGCGCGGATTTACGACGCTAATTACCGCGGGGATTATGTCACCCAGTCCCGCAAAAAAGACCGTTCTGCCGCGCGGCGTGCCAGGCAAGTTGTGGGCCGGCAAAATGGGAGCGGGGGAACCGGGGCCACGGGAAATCTCCGGCGCGAGCCGGATGCCAACATAGGTCTGGCCGAGTTGTCGGACATGAAAAACAGTGTCTGCCAGGATTTTGTCATTCGCCTGGACGACGACCGGGTTCCGCTGCCCTTTTATGTGGATCAGGCCAAGCGATTTGGCGTGCCGCTTTTTACCGGTGTGGGGGCGGCCCGTTTGGACCGGCACAGCATCACCGATTTAGCGCTGGCCCGAGAGGATGCGCGGACCGTGGCACAGGACTATGTCCAGGCCATCAAGACGGTGGCCGGCCACATTCAAGCTAGCGGCTATCAGGAGCGCAAAGCGCCCTGGCCTGGTACGGTCTATTTCGAGGATGTCAGCTCGGAATCCTCCTTTGAGCTGATAGAGGCAATCGTTGCCACCGCGCGGGACGGGGGACGCTTGCAAGACGTGGATCAAGACAGCCTCATTCGGCGGGTTGGATAGGTTGCGATTAAGTCTCTGATTTTTCTCTAGAAAAGATTGAAGGTCATCTGAAGCATCGGATTTTCCGCAAATTTTCGGAGAAACACTTTATCAAGGATTAATGCCTAAACTGCCCGATCATTGGGATGGAATCCCCGTTTGCTTCGTGTTTTGGCAGGTACGGCTTTGTCTGAAAGCATTGACGAATTTTATGATCAAAGGCGCCATCGCCGAGTTCCCGCCAGCGGTACCGCTCGGGTAAACTTCGGCGGTCAATGGCATAGCTGCCCGCTGATCGATCTGTCGGGGGGCGGCGCAAGTTTTGAGGCCAAGATCCGGCCCTTGATGGGGGCCAATATTTTGGTGCAGCTCCGAGGCGTCGGCATTGTCCGAGCCAAGGTGGTCGCGCGAAGCGGCAACGACTTTGCCGTGGAATTCAATCAGGCTGACTTTGACGCGGGCACCTTTGTGGACAACCTGATGTTCCAGGCCAATGCGACGCTCTTGGAAAAACACCCGATTTTCGCGGGGCCGGAGAGTGGATCGACGCAAAAATCTGCTGAGCCGACACCCCTTGAGCCGGCACAGGGTCGCGATAACCAAGACGGGGCCGAACAGGCAGAGAACGCGCAATCCGACGAAGACAAACCCCGCAAGGGTCTTCGCCTGGGTCGCCTTATCGGCCGCTAAGATCGGCTAAGGCCGGGCCCGCGCGGCCAACCCCAATCAATTCACGCCTAAATCAGCGCCTTCGCTGATGGCTGCTCACAATCGGTGGCCATCGCGATCAATCGCGACCTCTGGCGCTGAGAATATCCCGCCATTCAAGAATTCGTTTTCTGCTCTCGAATTTATTCGCTTTACAGGGCGTAGGCGGCGCGGCCTAATTTTGCGAGCGAAACCATCGAGGCTTGGAGTCGTGGTCGCACAGGAAAAGGCGGAACGCGCTGGCGGGCAAGCGGCGCCTTATGTGATTGAACGGGCCGCCATTGAAAATCGAGACTTGCTGGTCCAGTGGGGTGACGGGCATCGAAGTCGTTATCATCCTTTCTGGCTGCGTCATCAATGCCGCTGCCCAGACTGCGGCAGCCCGGTCAACGCCATTCGCAACATCTATTTGGAGCAGATCCCCGAGGATATCACGCCGCGACTGGAGGCTTGGGCCCGGGATCGGGTGCAGCTCTGTTGGACCAACGACGGACATGGCTCGCGCTATGAGGCGGTGTGGCTGCGGGATAACTGTCCCTCCGAGGCGGAGCGGGCCAAGCGGCGCCATCGCCCCAAACTGTGGGACGGGCGCATGGGCGCGAACCCGCCCACGACAGACTTCGAGGCGGCGGATGCGGATCCCAAAGCGCGGCTCGCCATGCTGGAGGCGGTCAACGATTACGGCTTTTGCAAGGTCGAGAACCTGCCCGGCGAGTTCGAGGAGTCCCACCGCCTGATCCGTCTGGTGGGGGACCAGCGCCAAACCCATTACGGCAGCTACACTCTCTCGAAAAAGGCCTCGGCCGATAACGTCGGTGACATCACCAGCGCTTTGCGTCCCCATTTTGACGAAACCTATCGCCTGTCGGGCATCGGCATTACGGTTTTCGAGGTCTTTAACCCGGCAGCCAGCGGTGGCGCCTCTACCTTGGTGGACGGCTTCGAGGCGGTGCGGCGCTTTCGCGCGGCTTGGCCCGAGGATTTCGAGCGGCTATGTCGCACGCCCGTTGCCACCCAACGCTATGACGCGGCCACTTCCACCGAGCGGGAGCCCAAGTGGTTCATGGCCAACCTACCGCTCATTCGCCTGGACAGCGAAGGGGAGGTGGTGGGTCTGCGCCTCAACGAACGCCAGATCGGCCCGCTGGATCTGCCGGCGGAGGAGGTCGGACCCTGTTACCGGGCGTTGAAGCGGATCTTTGAGATCCTCTACGACCCGGACTTGCAGCTGACCTTTCCGCTGAGGGCGGGCGAGGGCTTGCTGTTCAACAATCAGCGGGTGCTGCACGGTCGCACCGCCTTTCGTGCGGGCGAGGCCGAGGACGCGCCGCGCTCGGTCCTCACCAGTTCCGTGGATCTGGAGGAATTTTATTCCACCCTGCGCTTGCTGAAGTGGCAGGTGGAGGGAACGACCCGCCTCATGATCTATCCGCAAGGCATGGTGGGCTAGGGCCAGGGCGGGTCAAAAAGGGACGAGGCAGGGAAGGATCGTTATGACCGGAAGCTATCGGGTTCTGGCCCTGGGCGGCGATCACATTGGGCCGGAGGTGGTGGCAGCCGGCCTAGAGCTTTTGCGACACTGTGCGAGCCGGGCCGGCATCGGCCTGGAGATCGAGGAGGATCTGCTGGGAGGGGCTTCGTGGGATGTGCATGAGAGCTTTTGCACGGACGCGGTGCTGGCAAAGGCCCGTGCCGCCGATGCCATTTTGGTGGGCGCCGTAGGCGGGCCCGAGTGGGATAACATCCGTATCGACGGACCGGTGACGGAGACTGACGGCCTGACCCGCTTGCGGGTGGAGCTTGAGGTCTACAATGCCCTTAGGCCCGTGCGCTATTGGCCCGCCTTGGCGGACCATGTCCCCTTTAAGGCGGCGGTGGTTGAGGGCGCGGATATCCTGGTGATCCGAGAAAACTGCGGCGGCATCTACTATGGGGAGCCGCGAGGCTGGGAGGACCTGCCCGACGGTGGACAGCGCGCTTTTGAGCTCAGCGAATATCGGACGCATGAGGTAGAGCGCATCGCTCGCGCTGCCTTCGAGGCGGCCAAGCGCCGGCGCGGGCGAGTTGCTTCCCTGGACAAGTCCAATGTGATGGAAAGCGGCAAGCTCTGGCGCGAGACGGTGACCCGCATCGGCCGCGACGAATACCCGGAGGTCGCCCTCGACCACCTGCTCATGGACCACGCCCTTTTCGTCGTGACCCAAGCGCCCAACAAATTCGATGTGCTCTTGGCCGACAATCTTTTTGGAGATCTCATCTCCGACATGGTGGGCGCCGTCGCCGGGTCTCTCGGCATGCTCGGCTCCGCCACCATCGGCGCCAGCGGGTGCATCGGCGAGAAGGTGAAGGCCGGTATTTACGAGCCCACCCACGGCTCGGCCCCCGATATCTCGGGCCACGGCATCGCCAACCCCATGGGCACTTTTTTGTCCGTCGGCATGATGTTCACCTACGCCTTCGCCCTGCCTGAAGTGGAACGGGACATCGAAGCCGCAGTAGGGAGGGTGCTGGAGCGGGGCATTCGGACGCCGGATATCAGCGGCACGGCGACGACGGCTGAGGTGACCGAGGCAGTGATTGAGGCGTTGGGATAACGTGGAGGCTTTTCGCATTCGTGACTTGCTGCCCGATGAGGTTCCGGCTTTGGCCGAGCTTGCGGCGCGGACTTATCGGGAGACCTTTGGAGAGGATTTGGAGGAAGAGGAGCTGGCGGCGGAGCTTGAGGAGTCCAGGTCGGAGGCATATTTCCGGGACGCGATGCGCCAGGATACCTTTTTGGTGGTGGAGGTGGCGGGCAGCTTGGTCGGCTATGTTCAGCTCAGTGATGTTAAGGTAACGGTGCGAGGCGCCCCGGAGGATTTGCGGCCCAGGCCTGGGGATCAGGCGGTGAATGCCCTTTATGTGTCAAAAGACAGGCAAGGCATGGGAATTGGTCGTGCGCTGTTGCACGCGGCCTTTGCCCATGAGCGCTTTCGAAAGGCCGCCGCCATTTTCATCGATGTTTGGGAGGAAAACCGGCGGGCCGTGACGTTCTATCGAAGCTATGGCTTTCAGTCAGTCGGCCATTGCGACGTGGTCATGGGCGGCGAGGTGGTCGGATCCGACCTGGTTTTAAGAAAGACTGTCGCGCCCTGATGTCAATTAAGGGGACAGAGAAAATCTCGCAGGGGTTATGATCGAGCCCTTTATTCCATGGCGGTTTGGTCGCCCTCGACCAGTTCGGCGGCAGCGGTGTCCAGGCCGCGGAAGCGGGCCCATAGGATGCCGCCTTCCGATTTATAGAAATAGGACTCGCAAGGTGTCGGTCCCCAGCCGGCAATCTGCCAGCACACGCTGCCCTCGTCG
>JBCCHN010000048.1:0-32889 GCA_039028695.1 Pseudomonadota bacterium | reverse complement strand
GACGGCCCCAACGATGCGGTCATGGTCAACAACAATGATTGGCTCGCCGGCCTCAATTACATCGATTTCCTCAGGGACTACGGGCGGCATTTTTCCATTAACCGCATGCTCTCCTTCGACTCGGTGAAGTTGCGCCTGGACCGGGAGCAGCCCCTAAGCTTTTTGGAATTCAACTACATGATCCTGCAGGCCTACGACTTTTTGGAGCTGGCCCGGCGCCGCAATTGTGTCTTGCAGATGGGCGGCTCGGATCAGTGGGGCAACATCGTCAACGGGGTCGAGTTGGGTCGACGTGTGGACCAAAGGGCTCTCTTTGGCTTGACTGTCCCCCTGCTCACCACCTCCTCCGGCGCCAAGATGGGCAAGACGGCCGAGGGCGCGGTTTGGCTCAATGAAGCCAAATTGCCGGCCTATGATTACTGGCAATACTGGCGCAACACCGAGGATGCGGATGTGGGGCGGTTCCTGAGGCTCTTCACCGATCTTGACGAGGAAGAAGTCAAACGCCTGGAAGCTCTGGAAGGCTCGGAGATTAACGAGGCCAAAAAAATCCTCGCCGATGAAGCCACCAAGATGTGCCGGGGGGCCGAGGCCGCCGCCAAGGCCGCGGAGACCGCCCGGCAAACCTTTGAAGCCGGTCAAGTCGCGGCGGACCTGCCCAGCGTAACCATCGCCGAAGGGGATTTGGCGCAGGGCATCCCCGCCTTCGAGCTGTTTCGCCAAGCCGGTCTGGCCACCAGCAATGGCGAGGCAAGACGCCTCATCAAGGGAGGGGGCGCGCGCCTTAATGACGAGAAAATCGCAGACGAAGGGCAGAAGGTCTCAACACAAGACATCGCGGCGGAAGGCGTTATAAAACTATCCGCGGGCAAAAAACGCCATGTTTTAGTGCGCCCCTCCTGATTGAGCGCGCATAACCAACCGATAAATCGGGGTGAAATGATGTTTTATAAGGTCGACGAGCCCCATGGATTGGCTCGCAACCCTTTCAAGTCGCTGGTGGCGCCCCGACCGATCGGATGGATCAGCTCCCAGGACGTCGAGGGCCGACTCAATTTGGCACCTTATAGTTTTTTTAATGCCGTGGCTGCGGATCCGCCGATCGTGATGTTTGCCAATAACGGCGCCCACAGCGAGGGTGGCGCCAAGGACAGTGTGGTCAATATCGAGTCCACCAAAGAATTCGTTTGTAACTTAGCGACCTGGGATACCCGCGAGTCCATGAATGTATCTTCGGCTATGGTGGCCCGGGACCGGGACGAGTTCGAGATGGCGGGCTTGACCCCTATCGCCTCAAAGCTGGTGGCGCCGCCCCGGGTTAAGGAAAGCCCGGTGCATATGGAATGCCGTTATCTGCAAAGTCTGCAGCTGCCCTCACCCGATCCCAATCAGCCCAATACTGTGGTCTTCGGGCAAGTGCTCGGCATTCACATAGATGAGTCAATTCTGACGGAAGGCTACGTCGATATCGCAAAACTGAAGCCCATCGCGCGCCTGGGCTATATGGACTATTGCGTTGTGGAAGATCGTTTCACTATGACCCGGCCAAAGACCGAGTAGTCTTTCCCTATTACTTCTGAAGCAAACGCTCGTCTTGATCCTTGGGAAAGGCGCCGATTTCGTCAGGCGCATCCTCCCCATCCCCCAAGGTGAAAAGGCCACGGAGAAAGCCCGGCGCCAGAGCCGAGAGGGGATTGACTGAAATGTCCGGATCCTCAATGGGACCTGAAATCTTGTAAGTCAAGGCCAACAGGCCTTCACCTTCGCCACCGATGAGAAAATCGCCAATCAAGGGAATTTCTCCAAGGAGATTATTAATCGTATAGGCCGGCACCAAAGTGCCCCTTAAATGAGTTTGATCTTGCTCCAACTCCACGTTGCCCTGAGCTGTCAGCCCCAAAGCCGGGCCATGGGTGCGAAGCATGCCGATGGTGAGCGTCTCATCGGTTAGGGTGAAGTCACCCGCTAGCTCACGAAAAGCGATGCCATCACCTTGCAGAGTATCGGACAGTCCGGTCAGAGATCCGATGGTCAAGAGCCGTGCCATCACCGGCGCCTTGAGGAGGACAAAGTCCTCCATTTCCACCTGACCTTTCAGGGGAGCGGCTGTGAGGGGACCGTCGCTTTGCCCAACGAGCTTAAAATTGCCACCGCCCAAAGTATCGATGATGTTCAAGGACCGAAGCGCGGCGCCGAAATCAGTGGTTTCCACCGTTAGGTCGTAACCGGTTCCACCGGGCCGGAAATCAATCCTCAAGCTGTGGGGGATTGGGTTCGTAACCGTCGCGGCTTCGTCCTCGGAAATAGGACTGCCATTGGTTTCTTTCGCCGGCTCGCTGGGGCTTTGTGAATCCGCCTCTTGTTCTAGCGACCAAAGAGCATCCGGGATCCCGCCCGACAACATAAAGGACTGCCACGCCTTTTCTACCCGCTGAAATTCCAATGTCACATCTTGCAAATACCGACCCGATCCAAAAACCATCCGTTTCAAGGAGGGGGCGGACAATGTGACGGATTGAGTGTCGTCCGTTTCAAAGTCTTTTTGGTCGTAGGCCAAGTCCGTTGAGACATTTGAATCGGATGAATCGGAAGATTCTGCGCTGTTACTTTGGTCTGCCTTGTCTTGGTTTCCTCTCTCCGGCCATAAGATCGCACCGGCATCAAGAGTGCCGCCAGCGATCTCTATATCCAAGGCGGCCTCGCTCATGTTCAAAGTGACCCCTTGAAGGGACGTGCCCTGATGGGAGAGCTGACTCAGGTGTAGGCGGCGTAAGCCATCCCCCGCAGCGTTGGCATCGGCCCAGCCGTTCGCCCGTATGGTACCAGCATCAAGGACGATGTCGCGATAGGATGTGGGCACATAGTCCTGAAGCAAAACCGCCAAGGAGGCCGTACCCGGCGTGCCGGCCGCTTTGGTCCAGTCTAGGCCCTCGATTTCAAGACCGGCCTGAGTTAGGTCAACAATCACATCGGCCTGCCCCTTGTTTTCGGGGTCCACCTTAAGGTCAACTTTTGCGGAAACCGGCCCTTTGACCATGCCCTGAATATCCAGGCCAAAGGCCTGGCGCTGGGCATCTGTCATATTTGTCAAAGAGGCCGCCAGCTCGGTGCGCACCGTCACGTCGCTGTTAAATTGCTCCTGCCAGGTAATTTCAGTGGCCACGCCACCCAGCTTTAAAGGGCCCACAAGGCGCATAGAGTCTTTGTCTAGGGACAAATCAATTTGACCATCCGTCACGTTCTGACCAAAGACGAATGCCGAAAGCTCCAGATCGCTGAGCTTGGCCTCGGTCTGGATCTCCATCTGGTCAAATGTCAGGTCCTCCAGCAGAGGAAACTGAAAGTCCACATCGGCGGAAACGGCCCCGCCGCTGCCCTTTGGGTCAATGCCTAAACCAGACAGAAGATCCAAACGTTCGTTGTCCAATAAGGTAAGGGCCGCAGTAATCGGCCCGTCCGCTGTCAGTTCGAGTGCAAGCTGCTCTGCTTGGGTCGGATCGTCGCTGGTTGAGTCTAGTCCGGTAATGTGGATCGTGGCATCGGCGACCTTTAATATGCCTTCAGATCCGATAGATACCTGGCCCTGTTCCACATCAAAGGTAAAGCTGCTCAGATCGAACCGGCTGGTTCCCGATACCCCCGTGACCGGAGGCAACGGAGGCAGATAGTGAACTTCCAGATCGCGGTAGTCCAACTCCCCCGCCAAGGCCTCGACCACCGGCTCGCCGTCTTTGGGGTCATCCCAACGGGCGCTCACCTGGGCCGAAGCACGATCGACCGCACCGGCGGTGATGTTCTCGATCACCCACTCACGGGCATCGTGCGCCGCTTGGACTGGCCAATAGATTTCCAACTGTTCAGCCGTCACATTTTGCGCTTCGGCCTCGAGGACGATATCAATGGGGCCGGCGAACATGGTAGCCTCGGTTTGCGCAGCCCCCGAAAGGGCTAGGCTGGGTCCGCTTCCATCCGGGCCATCAAAATCAAATCGTGCTTGGGAAAGTTCCAAATGGCGACCTTGCTGGGTTAGCCTGGCTTTCAGAACAAACTCCCTAAGAGGTAAGGGCTGATCAAAAACCCCCGGCAGGGCGAGGGGACCGGCGGCACCAACAATATCAGCCTCGGCCCGGCTGAAATGACCGTCCACATCCATGGTGACCGCCAGGCTGCCGCGCAAGGGAATCGTCAAGCGGCCCACGGGGCCTATGTCGCCAATCAAGGGCTCCAGCTCCAGCGGGCGCAAGTCGGAAAAAAAGGCAGTCAAGGTCACGCTGCGCCGACTGTGCTGATAGTAAAGACCGATTCGCACGGATGCGGGGTTGGGCAATGCGCCAATACCTAAATAGGCTTCACCGGTCAGACCCTCGCCCGCCCGGTCCAGCTTTACCGAAGGCATGGGCGCGTCCCAGGAAAAGCCCAGGCGCTCGTCTTGGACCGTCAGGCGGCCGTCGATGAGCTGAACCGATTGTAAAAACGACAAAGGCTTGCCCGGATCCGCCGAGGCCATGATCCGGTCCAGCAAGCTGGAAAGTTCGCCCGAAAAATCGGCGCTGGGCGCTTCCCCCAACTGACGCCTTGCCGAACCGCTGCCCAGGATGAAACGGCCATCCCGGCTGCGAACCACATGGATGTGAGCACCCCTCATACTCACTGTGGTGGGCGCGACGGTGCCCTGAAGCAGCGCCCGCAGGCTGAGCTTTACATCTAAGTCAGGCAGCTCCACGACGTTCTGCCCAGTTGGATTACGGAGCCGTAAATCCTTGGCCTCCAGGCCCACTGCATTACGGTCGCCGCGCCAAATTAGAATGGTACGGCCAATCGTAAGTTTATTACCGTCTAGAGCCGCGTTCAGGCTTTCCTCTAGGAAGGGATTGAGGAAATTTAACTCCACCGGTCCGGTCGAAAGACGCCAAACCGCCACTGCAATCAATACTGCTAAAAAGGTCAAAAGGCCGGTAACAATCTCCAGCGCGATTTTAGTGGTACGGGCTAGCATGCTCTTAGATGATCCCCACAAAGCACATACCCATAAACCAGGCATTTCGCCTCAAAGAGCATACCGGGAAACTTAAAGGCTTGACCACTTTGGGAGCCTTTCGCAGTCTGCCGATTGAAGAGGAATCTTTGGCCAATGACACTGCTTTCTTCCATCAGACCCGACGAATTGCCAAAAGTTGCGGACCAACGTGCAGCTGAAATCGGCCAACTAACGTGGCGGGAGCGAATTGAGGCGCAAGAAGATCCCGGGTTGGCCGGCCCCATGGACAGCTTGGTCAATGACCCCACGGGGAAAGCCCTCCTGGACGGCATTTTTTCCAATAGCCCCTTCCTCACCCAATGTTTGTTAAGCGAAACCGCCACACTCGCGGACTTCTTAGAACGCGGCGCTGAGCAGGTCCTAAGCGATGTTGTATCACGGCTCAAGCAAGAAACACGGGCAGGAGTTGAGCGTTCACGGGTCATGACATCCCTGCGGGTCGCCCGACGGCAAATCGCCATGATTGTCGCCTTGGCCGACATCTCGGGCCAATGGTCTCTAAATCAAGTTGTTGGCGCCCTATCTGAGGCGACCGAAGCCCTCATATCAGCGGCACTCGATCATTTGCTCGGGCAAGCCGCTGACCGCGGGGAGCTGGAATTAGTGAGCGCAAAAGCCCCTCAAGAAGACTGCGGTTATGTGATCTTTGCCATGGGTAAATTGGGCGCGGGAGAGCTGAACTACTCCTCGGATGTTGACTTGATTGTGATATTCGATCCGGAAAAAGCGCAGTACCGGCATAAAAGAGGTCCTCAAGAGGGTTTTGTCCGCCTTACGCGTGATCTGGTGCGCTTATTAGACGAACGCACGGCCGATGGCTTCGTATGCCGAACCGACTTGCGCCTGCGCCCGGACCCAGGGGCCATGCCGCTGGCCATAACCTATAATTCGGCGCTGCTTTATTATGAAAGCTTGGGCCAAAACTGGGAAAGGGCCGCCATGATCAAGGCCCGCCCGATTGCCGGCGACATAAAATTGGGACAAGACTTTTTGATGGAGCTTCGGCCCTTTATCTGGCGCAAGAACTTAGATTTTTGGGCGATTCAGGATATCCACTCGATCAAGCGCCAGATCTATGCTCATAAGGGCGGTGCGGCAATTTCCCTACCGGGACACAACATAAAACTAGGCCGGGGCGGCATTCGCGAGATCGAGTTTTATGCCCAGACCCAACAGCTCATTTGGGGCGGCCGGGAACCCGCTTTACGGCAGATCAAGACCATCGCCGCGCTGGAGGCTTTGGCGAAGGCCGGCCATATCACCCATGAGGTTGTAGGCGACTTGTCGGAGGCCTATTTTTACCTGCGTCGTCTGGAACACCGGCTGCAGATGGTCAACGACCAGCAAACCCACGATCTTCCCAAGGACGAACACGGCCTTTCCGCCATCGCCGCTTTCATGGGCTATTCGGATCTAAATTCCTTTGTGGCCGAGGTGAACGGTCACCTTCTCAAGGTGGAACAGCACTACGCCAAGCTCTTCGAAGAATCGGAGGACCTTTCGGGACCCGGCAACTTGGTCTTTACCGGCACGGAGGTGGAGCCCACCACGGCGCAGACCCTCACCGAGATGGGCTTCGCCGACCCGCAACGGGTCTTTAGCCTGGTCAGCGGTTGGCATCATGGTCGCTACCGCGCCACCCGTTCGACCCGGAGCCGGCAGCTTTTGACCGAAATGATGCCGGCCCTCTTGCAAGAGCTGAGCGAAACGGCCCAGCCCGACCAGGGCCTGATGCGCTTGGACGAATTCTTGGCCCGCTTGCCGGCCGGAGTGCAGATCTTTTCCATGATCGCCGCCAATCCGTCACTGCTCAACCTTCTGGCCGAGATCATGGGCGAGGCCCCGGCCCTCGCCCAGCGTCTGAGCCACCGAGCGGATCTCTTGGAGTCGGTCCTGGCGCCTGAGTTTTTCGACCGCCTGCCCGATAGTCCTGAACTCTGTCGGGAGCTGAAGGACCGACTGGTGGTGGCGCGGGACTATGAGGACATTCTGGATCATTGCCGGCGCTGGGCCAAAGATCGTCAGTTTCAGGTGGGCGTTCATATTTTGCGCCACTCTGCCGATGTGGACGACAGCAGCCGTGCCCTCAGCGATATTGCCGATACGGTCCTTCAAAGCCTATATCCCGCCGTGCTGACCGAATTCGTTAAACGTCACGGACAAATCGGCGGACCCGGCCTTGCCGTATTAGCATTAGGTAAACTGGGCGCACGGGAGATGACCGTATCGTCTGATTTGGACTTGGTGTTTTTGTTCGACACCTCGGAAGGTACCGATCATTCCGATGGTGAAAAACCTTTAGATACATCTTCTTATCATGGTCGGCTCGCACAACGCTTTATCAATGCACTGACTGCGAAAACGAGTGAAGGTGAACTTTACGAAACGGATATGCGCTTGCGCCCCTCAGGTAATGCCGGGCCCATCGCTACTCCGCTATCGGGCTTTCAGACCTATTACCGGGATTCGGCATGGACATGGGAGCATATGGCTCTCACCCGGGCACGCCTCGTCACTGGGGAACCGGCCATTGCCGCCAAGATCGAAGAAACCATCCAAGCAATCTTGACCCAGCCCAGAGACGCAGATCAACTCCTCGCCGACGTGGCCAGCATGCGAGCCCGCATCGAAAAGGAGCACCCAGCCAATTCCATCTGGAGCGTAAAATACCTCAGGGGCGGGCTGATCGACCTGGAATTTCTAGCCCAGTACCATCAGCTCCTGCACGCCGCAGCGCATCCTCAAATATTGGATGCGGCCACGACGCAGGTCTTTGCTAACCTGGCGCAAAGCGGCCAGATGGAGGTTGAAAGAGCTCAGGGCCTCATAGAAGCAACCAAACTGATCCGGCAAATTCAGGGCATGTTGCGCCTCACGGTGGGGCCGGCCTTTAACGCGGACACCTTGCCGGAAAGCCTACAACAGGCGTTGGCGCGGGAAGCTCAAATGGCCGATTTCCCGACCCTTCGCCGAAAGCTGATCGACACGGCAGCCTGGGTACACCAGGTTTTCCAAGAGATCATTGAGGATCCGGCCGCGGGCCTGCCCGCTTCCCAATCCACACAGACGCCGCCTTAGCCGGGCCCATTGATCGGCGGCTGCCCACCCTCATCCTTGGGCCTCAATCGCGACTGAAGATTCCCACCCAGCCGCGATAAAGGGTGTAAGGCGAGAGAGGTACGCGAAAGCTGGTTTGGGCGCTCGACCCAGGCGGCGGTCTTTCCGGTAGACGCCTAAGCAAGGTCAAGGCGGCCCCCACGGTTAGGAGTGCGATCAAAAGTCCACCGAGCGCCTGGCCGGCCAATACCCCCGGTGCGCCAGCCAATTCAGCGCCCAGCCAGACGAAGGGGATCGTGCCGATGGTGGCCCGCGCCCAGTTGGACCAGGTTGACCAGTCGGGATGCTGCAGGTTGTTAAAGGCGGCATTGGCCATGAATTGCGCGCCGTTGAAGACAAAGGTGACCGCAACAAAGGTGGCAAAAAAAGCAACCAGATCAGCGGCTTCCCCGTCCAAGTCAAAGGCGTGAATCAAGAGTCCTTGGCAAAAATATAGAATGATCGAGACGGCAAAGACCGCAGCGGCACTGAAAATCAGGCCATCCCAAAAGGTGCGACGCACGCGCTCGGGCAACCCAGCACCGAAATTTTGGCCGAAGATGGGCCCGACCGCACCGGAAAGGGCAAAAACGATGCCAAAGGCGACCGGGATGATGCGGCCCACCACCGCATAGCCGGCAACCGCGCCGTCGCCGAACCGTGCGATGCTGGCGGTTACAAAGGCGTATCCGATGGGCGTTGCCACATTGGTCATCATGGCCGGTCCGGCGATTTTCACGATGGCCCAAGTCTGTCGGCGAAAGGCCCGGAAACTGAAGGTCGTCAAAAGAGACTCTTGTCGAATGACTCCCCGCAGGCCGACCGCCAACACGGCAAAGCGCCCCAGGACCGAGGCGGTGGCCGCCCCATCCACGCCCATGGCCAGCGCGAAGATGAAAAGGGGATCGAATATGGCATTCACCGCGCCGCCGGCCAGGGTGGTGTACATGGCGCCTTTGGCATCACCGACCGCCCTTAAGGCCCCACCGCAACTCATGCCCATGACCAGGATCGGCATGGAGGGTAGGACGATGCGCAGGTAGGATATGGCCAGTTCAAGGGTATAGCCCTCCGCGCCCAAAAGCCGCAGCATCCAGGGCACCGCCAGCCACATGGCCGTCGCCAAAGGAATTGTGATCAGTACCCCGAAGACAAAGACATTGACCACCGAGCGGCGAGCACGCTGCCGCTTGCCACCACCGATAGCCAGGGAGACCAAGGCGCTCATGGCGATGGCGATGCCGATACAGATCGAGGTGGAGAAAAACAAAATGGACCCGGAAAAGCCAACCGCCGCGGCCACCTCGGCCTCGCCTAGGAGGCTAAGGAAATACAAGTCCGCCAGATCGACAAGGAACAGAGCCATTAGACCGACCGAGGCGGTCGAGGTCATCACGGCAATGTGGCTCATGATCGAGCCTTGGGTGAAACGTCCGGGCGCGGCCATTTCTGTTTCGCCTCATAATAGACAGGCGCCCAAGCCGGCCCCCTTTGTCGTTGGAAAATGGCACGCCCGACATGCTTTGCCCAGACATTTACCCAGACATTTACCCAGACTATGGCGCCTGAGCGGGTGGACTTCCTCTTCTCCGGCACCCATATTTTCTGAGAATCCATGGGGAGAGGACACCATAAAGATGATTGAGATTGGACAAAAAGCACCCGCCATTAAAGCCGCCACGGACGGGGGCGGAGAAGTTTCCTTGAGCGATCTGAAGGGCCAAAAGGTGGTGCTTTATTTTTATCCCAAAGACGATACGCCGGGCTGCACAAAGGAAGCCTGCGGCTTTCGGGATAGCTTGCCGGATTTCTCCAATCTCGATGCCACGATCATCGGCGTTTCCAAGGACACCGCCGCCAAGCACGATAAATTCAAAGCCAAGTATGAGCTGCCCTTTACGCTGATCAGCGACGAGGACGGGTCGGTCTGCGAGGCTTTCGGGACCTGGGTGGAAAAGTCCATGTATGGCCGCAAATACATGGGCATCGACCGGGCCACCTTTTTGATCGATGAAAAGGGCGTGGTGCGTCAGATTTGGCGCAAAGTGAAGGTTAAAGGCCACGTTGACGCGGTCCTCGAAGCCGCCAAGGAGTTATAACACCTCCTTTTCGTGATCTTTTTCGACAAAATCTGAATTGGTCCGCAAGAAGCGGAGTGATTGACGGTTGTCGAGAGCTTAGGTTTCCTCTGTAAGCAAAGAGGACTCCAAGCCTATGACCACGACCCAAACCTCGAGCACGAGCATGACGCCCCTTCTATGGGGCCTTTTGCTTTTGTTATCCGTGCTTTGGGGCGGATCCTTCTTTTTCGCCGAAATTGCGCTTGGTGATCTGCCGCCTTTGACCCTGGTTCTGGCGCGAGTGGCAACGGGCGCCGCCTTCCTTCTGCTCTGGGCGGCCATTAGCCGGCAAAATCTGCAGCCGATCCTAACCCATTGGCGCGCCTTTGCAGTTATGGCGATCCTGAACAATTTGATCCCCTTTACGCTCATTTTTTGGGGGCAGATCTATATCGCCAGCGGACTTGCGGCCATTTTGAACGCCACAACGCCCCTTTTTACCATTCTGTTGGCTCATTTCTTGACCAGCGACGAAAAGATCACCTGGCCCCGCGCCACTGGGGTCATGCTTGGATTTTTCGGTGTGGTGGTGATGGTCGGCCCCGGCCTGTTGGAAAACTTTACCAGTGACGTGGCCGCCCAACTTGCGATCCTGGCCGCAGCCCTTTCCTACGCCTTTGCCGGGATTTACGGGCGCCGCTTCAGGGACTTAAACCCCGTGGCCACAGCCAGCGGCCAACTTTGTGCCTCAACTTTGCTCTTTATCCCCTTGGTTTGCCTGATGGATCAGCCTTGGAACCTTCCCTTGCCAAGCCTGCATACTTGGTTGGCTGTGGCCGGTATCGGGCTCTTGAGCACAGCCATGGGCTATCTCATCTTTTTCAGAATTTTGGCGGCCGCGGGCGCTACCAACCTTCTGCTGGTGACCTTCTTGATCCCGGTTAGCGCCCTCGTCCTTGGCATTGGCTTATTGAACGAAAGCCTCACGACCGAGCAGGTGCTGGGCATGGGCCTCATCGCCGCGGGATTGATCGCCGTGGACGGCAGGATCTTCCGTCGGCAAAAGGGAAATCTCGCCCCTCCCCAAAGCTAAAAATGGCTCGTTCTTATCAAATGATGTTAACCTTCCAAAGAAAAGGCTTCGATTCCATGTTGCAAAATTCGCCGTCCATCGAAAGCGATCCGCGCTGGCAAGTGCTTGTCGAGCGTACGAAAGAGGCCACCCCCAGCTTTTATTATGGCGTCAAAAGCACCGGGATTTATTGCCGGCCCGGTTGCGCCTCCAGGCAGCCGAAGCCAGAGAATGTGGTCTTCTTCGACAATCCCAGCGAGGCGGAAGGGGCCGGCTTTCGCGCCTGCAAGAGATGCAAACCCTCCGAGAATGATCCGGCCGCTCAAGATATCGAGCGCATTGCCCGGGCCTGCCGGCGCCTTTTGACCGACGAAAAGGCGCCCCGTCTGGCAGAGCTGGCTGAAGACGCGGGCCTCAGCCCCACGCATTTTCAAAAGCTCTTCAAAGCGCGGGTCGGCGTGACCCCCAAGCAATTCGCCCAACAGCAGAAAACCAGGCGCTTCCAAGAAGCCCTTTCCGGCGACAACTCCGTGACCGAGGCCATCTACGAAGCCGGTTACGGATCGAGCAGTCGGGCCTATGAAAAGAGTCTCTCCAAGTTAGGAATGAACCCCCGCGACTATAAGGATGGGGGATCGGGCCAAAGGATCAGCCATGGCTGTACCCGCTGCTTTTTAGGGTGGGTCCTGGTGGCCAAAACGGACAAGGGTATTTGCGCAATCGAGTTTGGCGATGACCCCAAGCAGCTGGTTCTCGATTTGGGCAAGAGGTTTCCCGAGGCTCGCCTTTTTCAGGCCGACGAGACCTTTACGGAGACCTTAGAGACGGTGATCGACTTTCTGGATCAGCCGAACCGAGCCCTGTCCCTGCCATTGGACATTCAAGGCACGGCTTTCCAACAGCAGGTCTGGCAAGCGTTGCGGACCATCCCATTGGGTCAGACCGCGAGCTACAAGGAAATTGCCGAAGCCATGGGCCGGCCCAGTGCAGCTAGAGCCGTGGCCAGGGCCTGTGCCAGCAACCCCTTGGCCGTGGCTATTCCTTGTCACCGGGTTGTACGGGGCGACGGCGACCTCAGCGGCTATCGTTGGGGCGTGGAGCGGAAAAAGGAACTGCTGGATCGGGAAGCCACCGCGACGTCGGCTGGCCGGAACGAGGGATGACCGCCCGCGGGTCTTTTTCAGCAAGCCTCGACGAGGGGGACTGGCAGAGTGTTCGGACGGACCTTGACCAATATGGTTATGCCGTGTTGCCGCGCCTTTTGGATCAAAGCCAATGCGGCGAAATGATAGCCCTATACCGCCAAGATGAGCTGTTTCGTAAGACCATAATCATGCAGAACCACGCCTATGGACAGGGGGAGTATCGCTACTTCACCTCCCCCCTGCCACCCATGGTGGACAACCTGCGCCGCGCGGCCTATCCGCATCTCGCTGTTGTCGCAAACCAGTGGGCGGAACAATTGCACCTTATGGATCGCTATCCCCAGGAGCTGGAGCAATTTGCCCAAAGATGTTGGGCTGCGGGGCAAAAACGACCAACCCCGCTGCTGCTGAAATATGGGGCGAACGACTTCAACCGACTGCACCAAGATTCCTATGGCGAGATTTCCTTTCCCTTGCAGATGGCTGTTTTGCTGAGTGCGCCGGAGCAAGACTTCGACGGGGGCGAGTTTTTGCTCAGTGAACAGAGAGCCCGTGTCCAGTCCAAAGCTGAAGTGGTGCCACTGGGCCAAGGCGACGGGGTCATTTTCGCAAGCAACATACGGCCCGGTCGCAGCAAGGACGGCAAGTCGGGGACACCCCGTTACCATCGCCTCACCCATCGCCATGGTGTAAGTCGAGTCCGATCCGGTCAAAGGTACTGTTTAGGGATCATTTTTCACGACGCTGCTTGATTTTAAAGGCGGCAAAAAAAAAGGCCGTTCCATTTTGCAGGAACGGCCATCAAAATTTTGGCGTGGTACAGATACCAAGGCGCGTCAGCGATCCTTGAATTGTCTTGGCTAAGCTTGGCGATAAAACCACTGGTTTGTGACAGGGTGGTGACACCCCAAGGCCCGCCGGATGTTTTATTTGGACAGTTGCTGGGATCCAAAGACCTGCCGGTCCGTACAAGCCAGGACCACCTTGTCACAGTAGTCCAAACCCAGTTTCCGGCAGAGGGAAAGGGACGTTTGGTTGGACGCGCGCACACCGGCAAAAAAGCTCGCCGCGCCCAGCTGTTCGGCGGCATCGACCATGGCCCGCGCGCCGAGCCAAAGGGCTAGGCCGCGCCCACGATGATCCGGATGGGTGGCCAAGAGCCCCCAAAAGGCCTCGGTTGCATGTTCACTTTCCTGATGGTTGCTCATGATGGCCGCCGCCGTGGCGACGACCTGACCCCTGTCCGTCAAACCCGCCAAAAAGATTGATGGCTGATCTTGCCCGCGCATCACAGACCCGGTGATCGGCATTACGCCACAATCCCGCTGCAGGGCCGCAACCTGGGTTACGAGATCCGGGGCCGTGGCCGAATCCAATTGGACGACCTGGATCTCCCTCGGCACAGACTGCGATGTCAAATAGCTTTGCGCCAGGGTCAGACTATTGTCTTGGCTGCGCAGCATGTCGTAAGGATCCGACTGAATGCCGGCATCGTCCAAGGCCGCGATCAGATCTACCATGCGATCGACGGGAAGGTACTGACAACTGGAGGCGCCCTGCAGCCCTACAAGGGCAACAACCTCCTCCAATGCGTCATATTCCGGGTCGGCGAGGGAAACCACCCGCCCGTAATAGGAATAGCGTGGATCTTCCCGCAAGAACCGCCAAAGCAAAGCGGCTCGCCGTAACAAGGCCAGTTGCTTTTCGTCGCCATAGATTTCCGCGTTATTCATGGACACAGCGATCAGCCTTCAATCATCGAACCAACGAAAGCCGGCATCGCCGTCCCGGTTCACCTGGTCCACCAAGCCGACCTCCCAAGTCAGATAATCGCGCATACGGCTTTCGGATTCGTAAGGTTTTTCCCAGACGTCCAGGCGATCGCAAAGCGCCCAGGTCATGCCTGCCTCCAAGGGCAGCCCCGCCGTCCGCCAGCTTGCGTTTCCCCCTTCCAAGCCATAGAGCAGAGCTTGCGGTACAACCGGTTTTACCTCGGAAAGAGCCGGGGCGATGAGCAGCGGATCATCGGCGGTAAGGATGATGAGGCCGTAACCCGCCAGGAAAGGCCGCATGGCCTCAAACTGGCCTCTGAGCGCCCAGGCGGCCCCGGGAATATGGCCCCGTTCGTAGTCCGCGGACGGCGCCAGATCCAACACCGCCGCAGGCTCACCAGAATCCAGAATGGCCCGTAGTTCCAAGGCACTGACAGTTTGCCCGTCCTGGGGGAGAGCGGCCGTCTTTACAGACGGGGAGGCTGGGAAAGGAGAAGGGTTGTCACCCAGCCAAACGGCCACGTCGTACCAACCCATTTGAACCAACCACGAGGCGGTCATAACGGCCCTGACCTCCTGATCATCATAAAGAACCACGCGGGCGCCCAAGGGACCGATGGTCTCGTCGGTGGCTTGCACCAGTTGACCACCGGGCGCCCAGGAAAAACCCTCTGGGTGGCTCGCTTGATGTTCCTCCTGGGTACGAACATCCAAAAGGAAGAGGCTGCGGTCCTGGGACTCCTCCTGCCATGCGGCAAGATCCGACGACGACAAAAGGGGGATGTTAAAACGGCGCCGGACCGCCGCAGCGGCGGACATTGCTTTTTCGAGGGCATCCGGACCGGGCGGGGGTGCCGACTGCTCCTGCCCGTGATCCAAGGTCAATCCGGCCAACTCCCACCCCATGGTCCCATCCTTCAAGGCCGCGACCCGGTGGGGTACGCCCGCATTGATCAGGGATTGTGCACCGATGATTGAGCGGGTTCGCCCGGCACAGTTGACCACCACCAGATCATCGGGATCAGGAGCAACCTCGAAGACCCGATGAACCAACTCGGCGCCAGGTGTATCGATGCCGCCGGGGATGGACATGTCATAAAATTCATCAAAGGGACGGCTGTCCAAGATGATCATCTTATCGCCGTCGAGCTGACGCCGATTCAGCTCATCAGCAGTGATGTGGGGCGTACCAAAGCGCAGTTCGACGAATTCCCCAAAGGCCTTGCTGGGAACATTCACACCAGAAAAAATCTCATAGCCTGCTGACGCCCAAGCGGCTACGCCGCCCTCGAGGACCGCCAGTTTTTCATAGCCCAGTGCGACCAAGCGGGCCGCCGCGATCATGGCACATTGTCCGTCGGGCTCGCCGCCGTCGCACAAGATAATGGGTACCGACCTGCACGGCAAAAGACTCTCCGCCAAGGCCTCGAGCCGACTTAAAGGGAGCGAACGGCCATGAAAAAGGTGCGCATCCCCAAAGACCGCCAGTTCACGCACGTCCACGATGGCCAATTCCTCTCCGACCAAACCACTTTTTCGGGCCTTACCGAGGGCTTGCAGGCGCGCTTTCAGGGCCGCTGCGGTGATGGTAGGGATCATCCCGCTCTCCGGTCAATGATGTCGTCTTGCGGTGCGATCTTGTCCCAGCGTTCCTTTTTGGGGTTCCAGAAATCCCGCGGCGGAAGCAGCTCCAATGCCAGGCCATAGAGATGAAAGCTGGCAATGGGATAGGGCTCCCTAAGATGGATGGAATGATAGTCGTCGGGCAACAGAGCCACCGCCTTGCCGGAGGTGACGCTTACCCGCTTCGTCTCCCTCGGTTCCTCGGGCAGCGGGTCATAGAAGCGATTTTCCTCACAGCCCGACAAACCGGCAATCACCGCCCAGGTGTGGTGATTGTGCGGCGGCACATCCAAGTCCCCGTTTATGACCTGAAGGTAAAGGGCAAAATGCCCATCCTCGTCCTGGGACAGCAAATAGAGGGCGCAATTATCGTCCACCTCGGGCGGTGCCTCGGGAAAGTCCTCTGCCGGGAAAAGATCACCTTGGGACGCGAGAGCTAGCAGTTCTCCCCTGATGACCTCAAGCTTTGGCCGATCAAGCGGGCCGTCGGCGGCAATCGCACGAACACCTGCCATGGTCTTAGCAATGGCCTTAATCCTATGGTCCTTGCGCGACATCTCCGTCTCCCTGCATCCCATCGCCTCATATTGGGATAAGTCGGCGCGCGCGCCAAGAGATGACTTGCTCAAGAGATCACTTGCTAAAGGCCTGTCCAATCGACTATCGAAACTCTTGTCCATCGTCCAAGCTTCCTTAGGTTGCCCCAACCCGATGCCTCACCTTTTCCTTGTTGATGCCGCCATCGATGTCCTCCTGTGCAAGGACTCCGTCGCCAAGGCCCGCCTTGGGCAGGAGACGGCGGCGCGCTTTGCCGCGGGGGCATTGGCCTATGGCAGCGCTGCTCGTGGCGCCGATGGGCGGCCGGTCCCAGACCGCCCCGGCCGCCCTGACAAACCCCAGCTTTGCCCTCCCCGTCAGGTGAAGAGGCGGCGCATTACTAGCGGAACCAGCGGTCGGATCGCCTTGTTGCATGCCTTGGCCCATATCGAATTGAACGCCATTGATCTGGCCTGGGACATGGTGGCCCGCTTCGACGGGGAAGCCCTGCCGGCGAACTTTTATCGGGATTGGGTCCGGGTCGCCGACGAGGAGGCGACACACTTTTTGCTGCTCAATGATCGTTTGAAAGGTCTGGGCGCGTCCTACGGCGACCTGCCGGCCCATGACGGCCTATGGGAGGCTGCCGAGGCAACTGCCCACGATTTGCTAGCCCGGCTGGCCGTCGTGCCGATGGTGCTCGAGGCGCGTGGCCTGGATGTCACCCCGGACATGATCGCCAAATTGGAGGGAGTTGGCGACCAAGATAGCGCCGCCATCCTAAAGGTAATCTTGCGCGACGAGATCGGCCACGTCGCTATCGGACATCGGTGGTTTTGCTTTTTCTGCGAGCGGGCCGGCCAGGACCCCGCCGCTTCCTGGCATAAACTGGTAAGAACCTATTTCAAAGGAGTCTTAAAACCGCCCTTCAACGATGAGGCCCGCGCGGCCGCTGGCATGCCCGAGAGCTTTTATGGACCCATGGCAAGAGACTCAATCGGTGGCCCATCTCAGACCGGCCAATAGAGGCGACGAAGCGCCCATCGCAGAAATCCATCGCGCGGCCTTCGCCGGCCAAGCCGAGGCAACGTTGGTGGCAGCCTTGACAACATCGGGCGATGCGCAGATCTCCCTGGTCGCGGAGATGCACGGCCAGCTCGCCGGACACATTCTTTTGTCCAGCTTGCTGGCACCGCCTCAGTGCCTGACGCTGGCTCCGCTCGCCGTCTTACCGTCCCATCAAAATCGAGGGATCGGTGGAGCGCTGATCAAGGAAGGTTTGAGGCGTGCACAGGCCTTGGGATGGAAGGGTGTTTTTGTGCTGGGCGAGCCTGCTTATTACGGCCGCTTTGATTTTTCTTTGGACCTGGCAGCACCTTTTGACAGCCCCTACCCCAAGGACTTTATGATGGCCATAGAACTGATGCCTGGTGGTCTAAAGCCAGACGATCTCCCGTCAGGATCGGCGCGCATAGTCTATCCGGCACCCTTTGACGGATTAGACCCCGGTACATTGAATTAGGGGGAGCGTGTTTTCATGAGCATCAATAGAAGGTCACAGCGGCGCGGTATCCGACGGCTTTTACCTGTCCTGGCGATTTTTATTTTTTTCGTTGGAATTTATCTCTTCTTCCTGGGACCTAGGGAGCACAGCGGCACGGTCGTTGCGGTGCAAGACGGTCAAACGATTGAGGTGGCCACACAAGACGGCAATGAAGTGATCCGATTGGCCGGCCTTGTCGCGCCACTCGAGGCCGAGGCCCAATCTCAGCAGGCTCACGATTACTTGCAAAACTTAGCCCTTAACCAGGAGGTGACCTGTCGACTGGAGGGGGACGTCACCGCCGAAGCGAGCCTTGCCATCTGCATTGTCAACGGCGGCGATTTGGGGGAAGCCCTGGTCCTGGCCGGCCTAGCGCGAGACTGCCCCGCCCAATCGGGTGGACGATATCAGGCCGCAGAAAAGCAAAGCCGCAGCCAAGGCTCCGAACTCCACCTGACCTTTGCTCTGCCCCGTCACTGCGAAATTAAAGATGAGCCGCGGGATAAATAAGCCAAGGCAAGGCGCCCCAGAGACCATAGGCGGTCTTGCCCTCCAATCTTACCCTCCAATCTTACCCTCCGATCTTGCTTGGCGATCTTGCATCAGGCCGGTCTAATCAAGTATGACCTCTGGCTTAATCCTTAATCCAACAAAACGAGCTGGCGCTCGGGCGCCGGAGCGATAAAGACAAGAATGAGCACGAAAAGCGACGCCACCTTGCCCGTTGGCAGCAGCGACGGGGCATCAATCGAATCGGACCTGAAGGTCGCCGCCCGTTACGAAGAATCCGGCCGTTTCACCGAGGCCGAACAGATCTATGATCGCCTTTGTCATCTTTATCCGGACAATGCGGAGCTTCACCGCCGCCATGGTCTTGCCGCTTGGACATTGCAGCAAGCAGACCGAGCCTTCGAGCTGTTAAGGCGGGCCGCCGCGTTGGACCCCGCCTCGACACGGGCTCTTAAGGATCTGGCCGAACAACACCTGGCCTTGGGGCAGCTGGCGGAGGCCGAACAGGCGATTGCTCAAGCTATGGAACGGGACCCCAAAGACGCGGATCTACTGGTTAAGCGGGCGGTCCTATGCCTGCGGCTGGGCCAAAAGGCCCTGGCGATCCAACTTTGCCAATCTGCCCTGGCGATCAATCCGGCACAGGTCGGCGCTTTGCAGTTTCTGGGCACCTATGCCTGGGAGACGGGCGACCTCGCCAAAGCAACCGAATACCTGATGGTGGCCAGGGGCCAATCTGCCCATGTGCATGACCCAAACGGTCTCTTGGCATCCTGCCTTTTTGCCCTAGGCCGGTCCCGCGAAATTGACGGTTTAACGGCCTGCGCCACTGAGAGCCAGCTGTATTTGGAGGTGATTCTGCAGGCCCTTTGGACCTGGCAGGTGGAAAAGCTGGAATACTGCCGGCATCTGCTGTTCCGGGCCAATGGCCTGTTACCGAAACTTCCCGAAACCGCGCCGCGGCGAAACCAATTCGTCTTGTTCCAACGGGCCCTGACCGCTTTGTTGAACTATGGAGCTGCCAATAGCCAGGCCTACGAGGCGCAGGCCGAATCCGTCCTGGTCGCCATCGGCGATCATCATTGCCTAGCCCCCTGTCACCTGGCGATCCCTTTTCAAGGCGCGATCCACCGGGTGCGCTCGGCCACGGTCTTGGGCATGAAGGCGGAGCACCTGATCCAGCCGACGGACAATCCCCAGCGCAGCGCTTTCTTGGCCGCGCTGGATATGTTGCCCAGCGACACCAAGATCCTCTTGAGCCTGGGCGAGCTGGATTGCCGGCATAACGGCGGCCTCTTGACCCATCTTAAAGGCAATCCGGGTGTCGACCTGGACGGCTTCTTGAGTGAGTTCGTGGGATCTTATCTCGGCACGGCTTTAGAGTTGGCCCAGGCAAGGGGCCTCGAACTCAATATTCTGGCCGGGCCCACGCCCAACGTTCGGGTGAAGAATTTGCCTTTGGCGGATCGGGAGCTTTTTCTTGAGGTCAGCGACGGCTTTAATCGCCACCTCAAGACCGCCGCCGCTGAAAAGGGATTGCCGTTGATTGACCTTTATGCCGCAACGCGGGACGCTGACGGCCAGCCGGTCAAAGAGCTGTTCATGGATGGCCACCACTGCTTCCCGACGGCTTACTTAAAAGCCTTTGAGGCCCAAGGGGCAAATCAGGGGCAATAATCCCGTTGCGGCTGATCAAAATCGCTCTTCGCCACGCTGGCGCACCGAATCGGGGAAGTCCCGGTAGAGTGCAAAAAAGACATCGCTGACCAGGGAATTGACACTATGATGGAAACCCTCGACGGGGTCCATCCGGCTGGCCACATGATTGAAGGCCTCATCCAATTGAGCCAACCCGTTCACATCGATCGTTAGGTGAAATTCGGGCAAAAAGGCTGGACCCAGACCCAATTTTCGCCGAGTAATCCGGTAATCGGCGATCTTGTCATCGGCTTTTAGGTGATCAAAGTACGCTGCGGCCCGATCGCAAAAGTGGGTGTCTTTCACGCCAGCTTTTAGATTGCACCAGATGTGATAAACGTCCATCGCACGTGCCCTTAACTTTCGTGGCTTGGAGCGCCGGCTGGATCATTGACAAGCCCGGCCGCTTCAGCATTTTAGGGCGGCCAATAAAGACTCAGCCGCCTGCCAAACACAAGTCAGGAAAACAAGCCACCATGATACCCCGTTACAGCCGCCCCGAGATGACCGCCATTTGGGAGCCGGAGAATCGCTTCAGGATTTGGTTCGAGATCGAGGCCCATGCCTGCGATGCCCAGGCCGCGCTGGGTATCATTCCCGAGGCGGCGGCAGCAGCGGTTTGGCAGCGGGGTGCTTTTGAGGTTGCCCGGATCGATGAGATCGAGCGGGAGACCAAGCACGATGTCATCGCCTTTTTGACCAATCTGGCAGAGCACGTGGGCGAGGAGGCCCGCTTTGTGCATCAGGGCATGACCTCCTCGGATGTGTTGGATACCTGCTTGGCCGTCCAGCTCACTCAGGCCAGCGATATCTTATTGGCGGACTTGGATCGCCTTTTGGCGGCACTGAAAACCCGAGCCTACGAATTCAAGGACACCCTCTGCCTGGGCCGCAGTCATGGCATTCATGCCGAACCCACCACCTTCGGATTGAAGCTAGCGACGCACTATGCCGCCTTTGACCGGAATCGCCAACGCATGGCGGCGGCCCGGGCGGAGATTGCCACCTGTGCGATTTCAGGCGCGGTGGGCACCTTTGCCAACATCGACCCACGCGTCGAAGCCCATGTGGCCCAAAAGCTGGGCCTGGCTGTTGAGCCCATCTCAACTCAGGTCATTCCCCGCGATCGCCACGCGGCTTTCTTTTCCGCGCTGGGCATCATCGCCAGTTCCTTAGAAAACTTGTCCGTCGAAATTCGCCACCTGCAACGTACCGAAGTCCGGGAAGCGGAGGAGTATTTCGCGCCTGGGCAAAAAGGCTCCTCGGCCATGCCTCATAAGCGCAATCCGGTGCTGACCGAAAACTTGACCGGACTGGCCCGAGTTGTGCGGGCGGCCGTGACACCGGCTCTGGAAAATGTCGCTCTGTGGCACGAGCGGGATATTTCCCACTCCTCTGTCGAGCGTATTTTCGGCCCCGATGCAACGGTGACCCTGGACTTCGCGCTGAACCGCATGGCCGGTGTGGTGGAAAAACTTCTGGTCTATCCGGACAACATGCAAAGGAATCTGGACCAATTGGGGGGGCTGGTGCACTCGCAACGGGTCTTGCTGGCCCTGACCCAGGCCGGCCTAAGCCGCGAAGACTCCTATGGCGTGGTTCAGCGCAACGCCATGAAGGTCTGGACCGAAGGAGCCGATTTCCTGCAGCTCTTGCTCAGCGATCCGGAGGTTACCGGACGAATCGACCCGGCGGTCTTGGCCCAATCCTTTGACCTAAGCTACCATACCACGTCCGTGGACCGGATTTTCGAGCGCGTGTTCGGCGGGGAATAGGTTTCATGATTGAAAACAGCATGATTGAAAAGAGCATGACCGACGAGAGTGGCATTTGGATCGGCCCGCAAAAGATTCCCGTTTGGCCAAAAGGGCAAAAACTCAAAGGAAAGGGCGACAATGTGATCGCCATGACCGAGTTTGAAGACGCGCCCCAGTTTCACCCCAACCTGATCCGGCGGGTCTTGGAAATGGACCGCGACCCAAACATTCGCAAGACCCGCTCCGCCTTTGCCTCGGGCACAAAAATTCATTTCGTGGCAGATTGGGGCTGCCCCGAAGCCGACCTTATCAACGCCCGAGCGCTGGAGCTTTATAAGCGGGCCTTCCGTCAAGAGGACGCGGTGGTCCATATCGCCTGGGCCAATGTTTCCAGGCGCGGCGACTATACCATGCCTCACAGCCACCCGGACTCTTCGGCATCGGTGGTCTACTGCGTCGACGAGGGCGATCCCAATCCGCGGGACCCCATGGATGGCCTGTTAGCGATCGTGGACCCGCGCTACGACTCTTGCTGCCAAAGCCACGAAGGCTTTTTGACCACGCCCTTTTTGCCCAAGATGAAGCCGGGCTCGATGATCATTTTTCCGAGCAAACTGGTGCATTGCGTAAACCCCTATGGGGGAGAACGGCCACGAATAACCTTTTCCTGGGATATAAACACCAAAGCCGTCGGCAAGCCCCGCCTGCCCGAGGAAATTAGGGTCAGCTAAAGGCGCTCAAGCAAACCGACGGACTACTCGTCGCAGCGAATTACTCATCCATGAGCTGCTTTTTGGCCTCTTCGTAGAACTCTTCCATCTTGTTGCGCAGGCGGTGTTCGGAAAAATCCGCGCCCTTAGCCTGGATATCCGCCATGACCTTTCGGACCACGTCGTCGTCGCCGGGTTCTTCGAAGTCCGAGGCAATGACCGATTTGGCATAGGCATCGGCTTCATCCCCGCCAAGACCAAGCAATTCAGATGCCACCCATTGGCCCAAGAGCTTGTTACGTCGAACCTCGCATTTGAACTGCAGGTCTTGATCATGTTTAAATTTGGACTCGAAAGCTGATTCGCGATCGTCAAAACCTGACATCGACTTAGGTCTCCCTTTGCTGCAAACAGTTGCTATAGAGGTAGCGGTGGTGCTATCGCGGATCAATGAAAATCCGCGAAAATCCGCTTTGGGCCTACGGGAGGCTCGGGTCATAATTTAACTGGGGTGCTATTTTAACGGAGAGAAGGTGTGTGCACGGCTGTCATCTTGCGCCGACCCCATCACAATTGGCCGGTCATTTTTGCCGCGAACCGGGATGAATTGCGAAGCCGCCCCTGGCGCCCGCCGGGCCGTCACTGGGAAGACCGGCCAGACGTGGTGGCCGGACAGGACGAAGCGGCCGGCGGATCCTGGCTGGGGCTGAACGATCACGGCGTAATCGCAGCGATCTTAAACCGGGAAGGATCATTAGGCCCCCAAACGGACAAACGCAGTCGTGGCGAGTTGGTCTTGGAGGCCCTCGACCACGCCGATGCGGCGGAAGCGGCTGAACAGCTGCGGCACTTGGACGCCCGCGCCTATCGGAGCTTCAACCTCCTCATCGCGGACAATCGGGACGGTTTTTGGCTGCGTAACCAGGGGCGGGAATCGGGGAGCCATGAAGCCCGTGATGTGGAGATTTTTCGACTGCCGGAAGGTCTTTCCATGTTCACCAGCCTCAACCGAAACGATCCTGAAAGCGCCCGTACACGCCGGCATTTGCCCGACCTCCAGACTGCCCTGGCACCCGAACCGGATCTGGATGATTGGGAGGCCTGGCAGGATATTCTTAAACGCCGTGCGGATCAGGACCCCGGCGACGGTATGGTCGTGGAAAGGGGCAATGGTTTTGAAACGGTCTCCTCAAGTCTCATTGCTCTGCCCGCACCGGGCCGACAGGTCGCCGGCGAGGCGGTAAAGCCGCAATGGCTCTTTGCTCCTGGTTTTCCCGACCAGTGTCACTATGTGCCTATCGACGTAAACGTATAAAATAGTGTTATATTTCAGTATTTTATTATAGAATTTCGGTGACATCAGGCGCTAGGCGTCCGCTGCCGCAGTCTTTGCCGTCGGCAGAAATAAGTCCTGCCCACGCCACGTTGTGCTGTTATTCTTCTGCTGCTATATGAGTTTCCGGGCTCCTCATGCGGGAGGACGGCCCCTTAGAACGGATGACTGGTATGCGACGGAAGAGAATATTTGAGGGCAAGGCCAAGACCCTTTTCGAAGGACCGGAACCGGGCACCCTGGTTCAATACTTCAAGGATGATACCTCCACCGACGGTAACAAAAAGCAAGGTGTCATCACCGGCAAAGGCGTCC
The DNA here is from genome assembly GCA_039028695.1 of Pseudomonadota bacterium. GTDB lineage: Bacteria > Pseudomonadota > Alphaproteobacteria > Kiloniellales > Kiloniellaceae > JANQKX01. Next base: position 8,680 of record JBCCHN010000048.1, on the reverse strand, counting down.
TCAATAATCGTATTTCCGAGTTTTTGATGAGCCGCCTGAGTGAAATAGGCATTCCCAATCACTTCATGCGACGCCTTAATATGAGAGAACAACTCATTAGAGAAGTTGAAATAATTCCTCTTGAGATCGTCATTCGAAATGTTGCTGCTGGCTCTTTGGCCACGCGCTTTGGGTTCGAGGAAGGAACGCCCCTGCCCCGCAGCATCATTGAATACCGCCTCAAAAATGACGAGCTCGGCAATCCCTTGGTCTCGGAGGAACACATCACCGCCTTTGGCTGGGCACCGGTCCACGACTTGGATGACATGGTCCAGTTATCCCTTCGCATCAACGATTTCCTGATCGGGCTGTTTTATGGCATCGGCATACGCCTCATCGATGTGAGCCTGGAGTTCGGCCGCCTATGGGACGATGACGATATGCAAATCGTGCTCGCCGGCGAGATCAGCCCGGATTCGTGCCGCTTATGGGATCTTAAAACCAACCAGAAACTGGATAAGGACCGATTTCGGCGCGATTTGGGGGATGTTGAAGAAGCCTATCAGGAAATAGCGCGGCGCCTCGGGGTCTTGCCCGAAGCCGGGCCGGTGGACATCCCCGCCCCCGACACCATTCAGTAAGCGCCGTGCCACGGACAGGGCCCGCACCCATGTTAGCGGAGCGCATAACGCGGTGGTTCGCGCTGAGCGTCAGCGATGGCGTTCCTAAACGCTCAGCCACCGTAGCCTTGATCGTTTGCCCCCTTTTAACAGCCATCAACCAGGGCGATCACGTACTCGCCGGGGAGCCCTTAAACTGGTGGAAGGTCGCCCTGACTTTTGTTGTGCCTTACGTGGTGGCAACGGTTGGTGCGGTGGGCGCCAAGGTTGGTGCCATGTCAGTCTCGGCTCCTGAGGGAGAGCGTCAAAAAAAGTGACCGATTTAGCCCCTCAAAGTGGGGTCCAGCGCTTGTCACGCGGCCTGGCGAAAGCTATCTTCCGGCCACTTCTCAACAGCCGAATCGGGGGGACCCAGCGTGAAAGCCCGAGTCCATGTCACGCTCAAATCCGGCGTCCTCGACCCTCAGGGCAAGGCCATCGAAAATGCCTTGTCCGCCCTTGGATTTGCAGGGGTCGACGATGTGCGCCAGGGCAAGCTGATCGAGTTTTCGATCCAGGAAAGCGACCCTGAAAAGGCGCGTCAATCGGTCGAGGCCATGTGTAAGCAATTGCTGGCCAATACGGTAATCGAAAACTACGCCATCGAGCTTACCCCATGACGGGGTCATACAGCCTCTGGAGCAAACTAAGGAAGCGATCAAGGAGCCCATCAAGATGAAAGCTGCCGTTATCGTCTTTCCCGGGTCTAACTGCGATCGCGACGTCCAGGTGGCCCTCAGGAATTCCATGGGCCAAGAGCCGATCATGGTCTGGCATAAAGATGCGGATTTCGACCAGGTGGACCTGATGGTTCTGCCCGGTGGCTTTTCTTATGGGGACTACCTGCGCTCCGGCGCCATCGCGGCCCGCTCCCCGGTCATGAAAGAAGTGGTCCGCCGGGCCGAGCAAGGGGTTCCCGCCCTGGGGATTTGCAACGGCTTTCAGATCCTGATCGAAAGCGGGCTCTTGCCCGGCGCTTTGATGCGGAACGCGGCTTTGAAGTATGTCTGCCGAGACATACATCTCAAAGTGGAGTCGAGCCAAACCATCTTTACCCACCGCTATGAAGCAGGCGAGACTATCCGCATACCCATCGCCCATCATGACGGAAACTACAGCGCGCCCAGCGAGACACTCGCGGCCCTAGAGGACGAGGACCGCATTGCCTTTCGCTACTGCTCACAGGACGGAGACATCACGCAAGAGTCAAACCCCAACGGCTCGCAAGGCAACATCGCCGGCATATTCAACAAGGGCAAGACGGTTTTGGGCCTAATGCCTCACCCCGAGCGCCTCGCAGACCCTCAATTGGGGGGCGCGGACGGACGGGCCATGTTTGACGGCTTGGTGGACGGCCTGTCGTGAGGAAAGGGTGATGAGTTCTTACGAAAACCTGCCTGTGGGCAATGACGAAATCACCAGCGAAGTGGTGGCTCAACATGGCCTATCGCCGGATGAGTATGACCGAGTCCTGCAGATCATGGGGCGGGCGCCAAATTTGCTGGAACTGGGTATTTTTTCGGTCATGTGGTCGGAACATTGCTCTTATAAGTCCTCCAAAAAGTGGCTTAAGACTCTGCCGACGAGCGGGCCGCAGGTGATCAAGGGACCGGGGGAGAACGCGGGTGTCGTGGACATCGGCGAGGGCCTGGCGGCCATCTTCAAGATGGAGAGCCATAATCACCCCAGCTATATCGAGCCCTACCAAGGGGCCGCCACCGGCGTGGGCGGCATCTTACGGGATGTCTTCACCATGGGAGCCCGTCCCATCGCCAACATTAATGCCCTGCGGTTTGGTGCGCCTGATCACCCCAAGACCCGGCATCTGGTGGCCGGTGTGGTGGCGGGGATCGGCGGTTACGGCAACTGCGTCGGCATCCCCACCGTTGGCGGTGAGGTCAATTTCGATCCCTCCTACAACGGAAACATCCTGGTCAATGCCATGACCGTGGGTCTGGCCCGCGCCGACCGGATCTTTTATTCAGCCGCCGCCGGAGCCGGTAATCCGGTGGTCTATGCCGGCTCAAAAACCGGCCGCGACGGGATTCATGGCGCCACCATGGCCTCGGCCGAGTTCGATGAGGACTCGGAGGAAAAGCGCCCCACGGTTCAGGTGGGCGATCCCTTCACCGAGAAGCTGCTGATTGAAGCCTGCCTGGAGTTGATGGAAACCGATGCTATCATCGCCATTCAGGACATGGGTGCCGCCGGGCTCACCTCGTCCTCGTTCGAGATGGCCTCCAAGGGTGGGGTCGGCGTGGAGCTGGCCCTGGATAGGGTGCCTTGCCGGGAAAGCGGCATGACCCCTTACGAGATGATGCTCTCGGAAAGCCAAGAGCGCATGTTGATGGTGCTGCGCCCCGGCAAGGAGGAGCTGGCCCGGCAAATCTATGAAAAGTGGGACCTCAACTTCGCGGTTATCGGTCATCTGACCGACAGTGGCCGCATGGTTCTGAAAATAAATGGCGATGTGGTCGGGGATTTGCCGATCGACCCCCTGGCCGAGGCCTCCCCCGAATACGATCGGCCCTGGGACCCCACGCCCCCTTCGCCTACCATTGCGCCAAACGATGTGGCGGCGCCGGCCGACTTGGCCCAATCCTTGCTAAGCATGATGGGCTGTCCCGACCTTTGCTCCAAGCGCTGGGTTTGGGAGCAATATGATCACATGGTCATGGCCGATACGGTAGGCCGCCCCGGCGGGGACGCTGGCATTGTGCGCATTCACGGCAGCCAACGGGGCTTGGCCGTGGCCAGTGATTGCACGCCACGCTATTGCCAGGCGGACCCGGAACGGGGTGGCGCCCAGGCCGTCGCTGAATCCTGGCGCAACATCACGGCCTGTGGCGCCAAGCCTCTGGCCGTAACCGACAACATGAATTTCGGTAACCCGGAGCGCCCCCGGATCATGGGGCAGTTCGTTGGCTGCGTGACGGGCATGCGCGAGGCCTGTTCGGCCCTGGACTACCCCGTCGTTTCGGGAAATGTATCGCTGTACAATGAAACCAACGGCCAAGCCATTCTGCCCACACCGGTCATTGGCGGTGTCGGCCTCATCGAAGATCTTTCAAAAATAGCAACTATTTCGTTTAAGAAAGACAAGCAATCGATTGTTCTAATTGGAAAAACTAAAGGTCATATGGGTGCTGGACTATTCTTGAGGGAAATTGCCGGCCAGTCCGAAGGCGCTCCACCCACGGTGAACCTGGGCGACGAGCGGCGCCATGGTGATTTTGTCCGCAACCTCATTGAACAGGGTCGGGTCGATACCTGTCACGATATCTCCGATGGGGGCTTGGCGGTAGCCGTTGCTGAAATGGCCTTGGCAGGCAATCGCGGGGCTCGCCTTGACCAAGGGCCGAAGCCGGAGATTCCGCTCCATGCCTGGCTATTTGGCGAGGATCAGGCCCGCTACCTCCTTGCCTGCGACCAATCGGATGAAATCATGGCGGCTGCTGAACAGGCCGGTATCCCGGCCCAAATAATCGGTATTACGGGCGGGCGGGAATTGACCTTACCCAACTGCGCCCCCATATTGCTGGACGAGTTGCGCCGTGCTCACGAGGATTGGCTGCCCGATTACATGGATCAAACCGTTTGAGGGCGAACTTCTGTGGCATTGGCAATGTCATTTGACGGAACAGATCAAGTGAGCCGACAGGGCCGATGGCTGACATGCCTTCTTGTTTGGCTTTTTCGAAGGACCTCTTTGTCATGCCCATGAACCCCGCCGAAATCGAGAGCTTGATCAAGGCCGCTTTGCCCGATGCCCAGGTCAAGATTGAGGACCTGCGGGGCGATGGCGACCACTACGCCGCCTATGTGGTCTCAGAAGCCTTCGCCGGCAGAAGCCGCGTGCAACAGCATCAAATGGTCTATCAGGCCCTAAAGGGTCGCATGGGTAACGAGCTTCATGCCTTGGCCTTGCAAACCTCAAGCCCGGCGGACAATTAACTGCAGAAAGTTGATGGCATATCCTAATTCCAAAAAGTTCATGCCAGTCAATCAACTAATCGGACAAGCTAATTCTCCTTGATAGGAAAAGGGACATAGAAATGGACGACGCCATCGCCCAACGAATCAAAAAGGAAATCCAGGACAACGACGTTGTGCTTTTCATGAAAGGGGCACCGGTTTTCCCCCAGTGCGGCTTTTCCGCAACCGTGGTCCAGGTCCTCTCCCATATGGGTGTTAAGTTCAAAGGTATCGACGTTCTGCAAGACCCCGGCCTGCGCCAGGGAGTCAAAGACTTCAGCTCCTGGCCGACCATCCCACAACTCTACGCTAAGGGCGAGTTTTTGGGCGGTTGCGACATTGTTAGGGAGATGTTCCAAAACGGCGAATTGCAGAGTGCTTTGGCCGAAAAAGGCATCGAGTGCGAAAACCCATCTTCCTAGCGGGAGACACCCCTCGCCGAAGGCGAGCGCGGCCCTGTGCGCCTGGGTACCTATGTCCTTAGTGCAGCTTCACCACGGTTAGCTGTTGAAGCGCATTGGCCATCTCTGCGGTGAAACGGTCGAGCGCGGCCCGATCTGCCGCCGTATCCTCCCCGTCTTCGAGACGCTGCAGCATTGCACGGTCCAAAGACATAACCGCAGTTTTGTGATCGACAAGATCGATCTTGGGCTTGTTTGAAGGCCTATCGCTCATGATCCCCACCCGACTTAATTCGCGTTATTTCTTCACTTTAACGGCTAAATTACGTTAACCAAACAAAAAAATACACAAGGCTTCGTGGTTCGCCTGGTGGCATAGGAGCGGAGCTCCGGCAGAAGCCGCTTGGATACAGAATCGGATTGGTTAATCGCGAGAGGCAGAAATTTTGCCTTTTTTGGCGCGTAGCTGTTCCAGACTGCGCACCAAATCTTCTCCGACATCACCTCCGTCGCCGGTGATACCGCCAAGGGAGATGGCTCTAAGGGCATCGATGTGCGCTTGGATGACAATGGGGTTGGGAGCCGCGCCTTTTTTCGCCGCACTTGCGGGACTGTCCTTACCCCATTGCTCCAAGTAGGAACAGAGCATTGAGCCGATGGTTGACACCAAGTGGTAGTCAAAGGTCCCCGCCTGTCCGCGAAGGTCATGCACCAACAGATAAAGCTGCGACTCTGTGGCGTTTCCGACCGCGCCCAATTGCGTCGTAAAGGCCTCTCCGGCCTTACCGATCTTGACCACGGAAGCCTTCAACTCCCCATCGAATTCGCCGCGCATGGCCTCGATACCCCGTTCCACGCGGGCTAAAATACTCCGCAGGTCCGGGCCAGCCCCTTTTTTTACTCGGTCACCCAAGCGCACCGGCGGATGGCTGCGCACGGCGCCCTGGTTGGCTTTTTTCGACGGCACTGTCATCTAAATCTCGATTACGTCTTCAACCGCTTCGTCTACCTCAGGAGACGTAGGCTTTTCCGCCACGATTGTTTGTCCACCGTGCCGGTCCGGTCCGAAATAGTCAGTCGTGCGCAAGAACGGCTTGGGATGCTCAATCAAAGAAATGATGCGTTGATAGAGGATTGTGGCGGAAATAGGCTTGGCCAAAACCTCGTGCACACCCGCGTCTCTTGCCTGGTACACCCGCGGCAAATCGGTAAAGCCGGTCAGTACGATGATGGGCAAATGGCTGATTGACGGATCCCGATCCATGCGAACTTGCCGGACCAGATCCAGACCGTCCACCGGCCGCATCATCCAATCGGTAATGAGCAAATCTGGAACGAATCGTCGTACTTCCGAAAGAGCCTGACCCGCGGTCTCTTTCTCAATGATTTTACGCACTCCCATACTGCGCAGAAACATGGCGATGATCCGACGCATGTAGTCGTTGTCATCCACGATCAGAACGCGGAGATTAGAGAGGTCGTAGGTTATCAAGAATCAACGAGCCGATTGCCGCCAATGAAATTCAAAAGGCAAGCTAAAGTCACAAAGTAAACAAAATATTACTCCAAACACGCAGAGTAGATCAGTCTCTATTAGAATTCTCGCAAAAAGTGCCGAGCCGTTACTGAGCAACTTCCATTCAGGAGCAGCGCCCAGTCCCTGCACTTTGATGCCGCAATGTTTGAATCTTTAGAATAGAAACGGCGCTATCCGATCATCCGCCCGCCTCTCATCTGCATGGCGCCAGGAAATGAGGGCAAAATTCGCGCTCTTGATCGATCAAACAAAGGCACAAAAATCGGACGCCGAAACCTAGTTGTCGACGCGGTCCTTGATGTCATCCCAAAGGGCACCGGTGGCCGTTCCAGCCGCACCGCCAATGGCCGCACCGATGGCCGGATTGCCGGCCAGGGCGCCAACCACGGCGCCACCAGCGGCACCGATGGCACCGCCCGACAAGGCCTGTTGCTCTTGCTGGGTCAGGCCCGAGCAAGCAGACAGCCCGAGTGCCACAGCAAAAAATATCGACAAAACGCTGACTTTTCTCATTTTCTTCGCCTCATTCTTGCAATCGTATTCCATCAAAGCCACCAGCAAGGCCTTCGGCAAGACCTCGGGTCACCGCCCTATTGCGGCAAGATGACCGCTTGGAACAGGGCATGGAGCACGGCGCGGTCAGAGTTGTCTGGATTGGCCTGATAGTATTCGTCTAATTTGACGACCATATCGCCAATGGTGTGTCCTTTGGCCCCCTTCGCCAAAGGCGGAACCAAGGACTTTTCGCCCGCCGGAAATGTCCCTCCGCTCAACTGGCGCTCAAACTCGACCAACTGCATCATACCGGCGAGGAATGCGATTTTTTGATCCTCTTCCATTTGCTGCCAATGGGTGCCATCGACAACGATAACCTCTTGGTCCTGAGCCCATCCGGGGCTGACCAGACCAACAGTTATCAATCCGCCGCCAAGTAATAGAAAAACAAAAGCGTACAAAGCTCGCCGCATAGCCGTCCCTTCCCTTCTGGCGGTGACATTATGGTTAACGATCCAGCTTGCCCGCTTTTCTAGGAGAAGCCAATCGGTTTGAGTTAAGGGAGAATGCAAAACCGCATGTATTTTCTAATAAATGCTGCAGAAAGTTTCCAACACACTTCAATCTAAAGGGTCAATTTTTACCACAATGGGGTGCAAGTCTTTCTGAAAAATCATACTTTCCTTCACGGATCGAATTTAAAGAAAAAATTTTTAGATTAAATATTGACTTCATAAATGCATATACATACATACCGATTGGTTGCGTGGCGAGGGCCGCACTCGCGGCGCTCTCGATCCGCAAATGCCCCATTTTTGGATGTTGGGGCGAGGGAAACCTACCCCCGAAAAGAGGGGGCAAGAAGGGGTCATTCTGATGAAAATTGGGACACATAAAATCATGCCTTTGAGCGATGTGGTCGTCGTCGTCTCGCTTTTTCTGGGCGGCATGTTGACGGGTGCCGCACTTGTTGCAAGCATGCCCCATATCACTTAGTCTTAATTTTGGTTTTATCTCATCGATTCGGTTCTTTAGGGCCTCTTTTTAAGATGAAAATTTTGCCCCTTCTTGCCCTTGCAGCCACTCTTTACGCTGGCCAAATGGCGCCATTGCAAGCAAACGACGAGCTATCCGGCAAAGATTCCGATATCAAGGGTATGCTGGTCTTTAAGTTCCCAATTGGCGTCAATGGCGGCCCCGCCGCTGCGCCACGGGTGGGCGTCGATTTGAGGGTCGAAAATTACCGAGATTACGGGTCTCAACAAGACCGTCACGATCCCAAAACGGGAGCCCGCCTCTCCAACGGTAGCTTGGAGAAGGTTCGGACCTGGAACTGGGACAGCCTTGATTCGGTTGATACCGAACAGGAAGCGCACGACAGTCGGAAAATTCCCGATTTCCTGGACAATGATCCCTCCTGAAGCAAGGCCGATCCTTTCATCACGCCTTTGCGACTCCATCGCCATACCTCCAGAAATGTGAGTCATTGGAACGCCTTTCGGGCACCGAACCCTGGCAATAAAAAAGACAGACAAAAGGGACGTTAAAGACAGGGCTTGTTTTCACTGGTAGGGCGTAAGGGCTGACACGTCCCTTAAAAATGACTGGATATGCACACACCAGTTATTGGCTTT
>JBCCHN010000047.1:0-33635 GCA_039028695.1 Pseudomonadota bacterium | reverse complement strand
GCGTGCACCCAATTGCTACCCACCTGCCCGCAGGCGTCGGCGCCGTTATTGGCCATGCACTCGACGAAGTCCTCAAGCAGGTGGAAGTTCTTTTCCCGTTGGGTCAGTTGATGCACGTAGCCGGGCACATGCAGCATACGGCCATGGGCGCCCACATTATCCGCCGATATGCGCAAGAAGTCCGACGGGGCCGCGTCAAAATCAAAGGGCGGCGAGGTGAAGCCCACCTGATAGGTAAAGAGCTGGTTTTTAGGGTCTTTCCAGCGCTCCGGTTTTTGATAATCGGACATGCCTACCTCTCCTGAAAATTCATGGCCGCCTCTCCGCGCAAGCATTCCCCAAAGTGGCGTTCTGAATCTATTGCTTTTTTCAGTTAGATAGATATCAATAATGATATGAGTTTGAAGCGCTATGCTATTCCCTCCTCCAGTGCGCTGACCGCCTTCGAAAGTGTGGCGCGCCTGAATGGGGTGGGTCGAGCGGCAGCTGCACTCAATACCTCCCAGTCTGCTGTCAGCCGCCACCTGAAGCAATTGGAGGAGACCTTGGGTACCCCGCTTTTTGCCAAGGCGGGACGGGGCATTGCCTTGACCGAGGCTGGAAAGGGCTATTTTGCCGCGGTTGCGCCGGCGCTGGACGCCATCCACAAGGCCGGCCGGACCCTGCGCTTGCCGGACAAGCATGTCATCATCGCCTGTACCCACGAAGTGTCCCACATGATCGTCATGCCTCGTTTTGCCGAGTTACGAACGGCATTGGGGCAGGCGGTTCAGGTGCGAATCTTGACCTGCGAGTACGATCTGGTTCCCGAGATGGTCGATGCGGGCGCCGATATCACCTTTGAGTTCAGTCAGGGGCCATTCAACGCTGCCTTGGTGCCGGTTCTGGCGGAGGCCATTATACCGGTCGCGGCCCCCGGTTTTGCGCAAACCCAGCGGCGAGTTCTAGGGGGATCGGTAAGCCGATGGGGCGATCTGCCGTTTTTGGCGCTAACCAAGAATAACGTGGGGTGGGCCACCTGGGCGGATTGGTTTTCCGCGCGCTCCGCCGGCCCACCGCCTGTGCCAACGGAACGATTTGACAACTACGTCTATTTGCTGGAAGCCGCTGCTTCGGGTGCGGGCCTGGCATTAGGCTGGCGGGGCTTCGTCGATCGCTATTTGGATGCGGGGACTTTGGTCACGGTTGGTGATGAATGGCTGGTCCGGTCTAATCAGCTTTCAGCACGATTGACCGGCAAGGGATTGGCCAATGCCGCGGCGCGAAAGTGCCTGGCGTTCCTGGCCGGACCAAATGCTATTCAGGTTCAAAGGCAAAAGTGCGTTTAAAATGTCACCAGAAATAGTTCCACTTTTTGGAGAATAAAGCATGACGCGAGGATGGGGGGTTTTTGGCACGCGTTATCGGATCGGCATCTTTCTGTGACTAACCTTTGCACGCTGGGTGCCTTTTGACAGACGCTCCCGCCGCTCTTCTGACCGATCGCATTGCTGTGTCCCTGTCCGGCGAATTGCAAGAGGTGCTGGACGCCTTCTCCAACCTTCACGGTTTGGTGGGGGAGGCGGGATTTTATCCGCGCTTGGCGGATTTTTTTGATAAAGCCATCGGATACGATGCCGTTTCGATCTTTGAATTCCGGCGGGACCTGCAACCTCGTGTTCTTTTTGCGCAAGGCATCGGGACCGACGGGGATCTCAAAAAATACCTGGGCGGCCTTTATTTGCTCGACCCCTATTTCGACCTGTACGAAAACCAAGGTCAAACGGGGTTTTTCCGCCTTCAAGACGACGATCAGTCCGATGTGGACATGTCCGAGGCTTATAAGAAGTATTGGCAAAGCCTGGCGCTAAGCAGTGAAATCGGGGGGCTTCTGGAATTGCGGCCCGGACACTGCCTGCATTTAAGCTTTATGTTCGGTGAGCGCGGCGCCGATCAGCTCGACAGGGTCGGGGCCTTTCTTGAGGCTGTCGAGAAAATGACTCTGACGCTTTGTCGATCCCACCAGTCTGCTGCCCGGGACAGCGATGACAGCGATCAAGTGGACCGGCGGCAGATCCACGCGGCGGTGTCCTCCGTCCTGCGCAATTTTGGCGCAGACCTCTTGACCGCGCGCGAGCAGGAGGTAGCGCACCAGCTGTTGAAAGGCCAGTCTGCCAAATCCATCGCTCGACATTTGGATATCTCTCCCGGCACGGCCAGTATTCACCGCTCGAATGTCTATCAAAAGTTGGGTGTTATGGGGCAAGGTGATTTGTTTTCCCTGTTTTTGTCTGAGTTGACCAAACGGTAAAAATGCGCAGGCTGACCGTCCTCGGCAGCCTCTATGGCAAACGCCATATTTATTTTTCGCTGGTTTTCGCCCAAGCTACTATTCGTCATACTTTTAGACGAAGGTCAGTCGCACCATGAATACTCAATTCACCAACAGCATCGCTGAAGAAATCTGGCAAAAGGACCGTCAGCACTTCGTGCACCCCTGGACCCATTTCGACAGCTTCCGTCACGATGGTTCGTTGATCATGAACGAGGCCGATGGGGTTTATGCCTACGACATCGACGGCAAACGCTATCTGGACGGCATCGGGGGGCTGTGGTGTGTGAATGTGGGCTATGGCCGCGACGAAATTGTCGAGGCGATCGCCGATCAGGCGCGCAAGATGGCCTATGCCAATCCTTTCGTGGATGTGACCAATACGCCGGCCGCCTTGTTGGCAGCAAAGCTGGCCGAGCTGGCGCCGGGTGATCTCAATCATGTGATGTTCAGCTGCGGTGGATCCACCGCCAACGATTCCGCCTTTCGGCTGATCCACTACTATTGGGGTTGCAAGGGGCAAAAGCAGCGTCGCCATTTTCTGACCCGCCGCTCCTCGTATCACGGCAGCACACATGTCGCCCAGTCCTTGGGCGGCAAGGCAGCGGACCGGCAGCCGGAATTCGACTACATCAGCGAAACCATCCATCACACCATGGAGCCTAACCTCTATCAGCGCCCGAAGGGAATGGACGAAGAGGCCTTTATAGACCTGCTGATCAAGGACTTCGAGGACAAGGTCGAGGAACTGGGCCCGGAAAACATCGCCGGCCACTTTGCTGAGCCGATCTTGGGCGCGGGGGGCGTTGTTGTGCCGCCGGCCCGTTACGCCAAGGCGGTTCGAGAGATTTGCGCCAAGCATGGCATTATCTATGTGGCCGATGAGGTGGTCACAGGCTTCGGTCGCTTAGGCGCATGGTTCGCGTCGGAAGAAATTTTCGGCCTGAACCCGGATATCATCGTCTGCGCCAAGGGCCTTACCTCCGGCTATCAACCCTTGGGGGCAACGATCTTTTCCAGCCGGATAAACGATGTCATCAGCGAGGAAGGCCAGGATCGCTGGTTCACCAACGGCTATACCTATTCGGGTCATCCCGTTTGCTGTGCGGCGGCTCTCAAAAACATCGAAATTATGGAACGGGAAAACCTGCTAGCCCATGTGAAAGACGATGTTGGCCCCTATTTCATGGAACAGCTTAACACGCTTCGGGATCTGCCAACCGTGGGTGACATTCGTGGCATGAACCTGATGGCCTGTGTCGTGAACGTGGCGGATAAGGAGTCCCACGAGCCGTTCCCAGGGTCGGTGAACATTGGCAAACGCATTTCCAATGCCGCTGAAAAGAATGGGCTTCTGGTGCGGCCTGTGGTGAACCTCAATGTTCTATCACCCCCCCTGACCATGACCCGGGAACAGGTGGACGATTTGGTTGCTATTTTGCGCCAGTCCATGCTGGAGGTGATTGCCGATCTGGAGCAAGAGGGGATCTTATAAATCCGGCTGGGGTTTTCCGCGGCGGGCGAACCTGTTCGTCAGTCTTTTGGGAACTCCGCCTCAAAGGCCTCTGGAGTCACCTGTGACGGGAGATTTTCGCGCACATGGGCATCCAGTTCCAAACCCCAGGTGTTGATCATGCAGCCCAGGATCACATACATGCCGTGGATCGCCATGATGTCCATGAGCTGCGGCACGGAATAGTGGGCGTTGAGCTGGGCCAAGGTCGCGGGGTCGATGGCCTTGCTTGCGAACAGCTCATCCACAGCAAGCAGCAGTAGACGATCCGCCTCCGCCCAATCGGACTTTTTCTGGGGTGCCTTGACCGCCTCGATCTCGGCCATGGTTAAGCCGCAGGCCAGGCTGCGCTCCACGTGGGAGGCCCATTCGTACCAGGCCCTCAGGTGAACGGCGGTCCTTAGGATGACGAGCTCGCCGGCCCTTTTTCCCAAGGCACCGCCGTTCACGGAATGGTTCCTGAAATTCCACCACGCCGCTAATAGGTCCGGGTGATGGGCCATGAGGCCGTGCACGTTGAGCGGTCGCCCCTTCATATCGTCCAAGACATGCTTAAGGGACGGTGGCCAGTCCTCTGGCGCACGAGGGATCGGCTTTGAATGATCAGTCATCTTTTGCTTAAGCCCTCAAACGATCGCCGGCCGGATCAAAAGGCGGCTCGGCCAGAACCTTACCCCGGTGGGGGCGGCCCAAGATCATAACGTCCACTTCGGTATCCGGGGTCACGTTTTTCAAGTAAGCGAGCGCCAGGGATTTTTCCACATGGTAGCCGTAGGTGCCCGAGGTCACCCGTCCCACTGCCGTTCCATCGGGCAGGAAAACCGGCTCGCCCCCGGTGGCGTCCGCGTTATCGATCTCGAGTATTTCAATTAAGGACAGGTTCTCCCTCGGTTCCTTGTCCTTTAAGGCCAGATAAGCCTCCTTATTCAAGAAGTCCTTATCCAACTTGATCAAGCGGTCCAGGCCCACTTCTTGCGGCCAGTACTCTGGTGAGTACTCCCGTCCCCAGCTGCCATAGCCCTTTTCAACGCGCATGGACATAAGGGCCCGCCCGCCGACGGGGCCGGCTCCCACCGATTTGCCCGCTTCCAACAGGGCCTCGTAAAGGCGAAGCTGGTCGTCGGTGCTGCAATGCAGCTCCCACCCCAGGTCGCCGGTGAAAGAGACTCTGAGCGCCACAACATCCACGCCGGCCAGTTTTATCTTCTTGGAGCGCATGAAGGGAAAATCAGCCGTATCCAGGCTCTCGTTGGTCAGGCGCTGCAGAAGGTCGCGGGATTTGGGACCAGCCACATTAAAACCGCAAATATCCTCGGTCTTGCTTTCGAAGGTCGTGCCCTCGGGCAGGGGGATGGCGCTAAAGAAACGCTGGTGATAACGCTCGGCCATGCCCGAGCCGATAATCATGAAGTCGTCCTCGTCCAGCTTGGTGACCGTGAAGTCGCCGGCAATGCCGCCGCGCTTGCCGATCAGCGGTGTCAGACAGGACCGCCCCACCGCCTTGGGCATGTTATTGGCGAAGATGCTGTTCAGCCAATCCGCCGCCCCCGGTCCCTTGACCACGTAGTTGGCGAAGTTGGAAATATCTATGATGCCGGCGGACTGACGCAGCATGCGGCATTCCGCGCCCACCGGCTCGAACCAGTTTTGCCGGGTAAAGCCATTGGTTTCCTGAGCAGCTTGCGGGCTCTCGGCATACCAAAGGGGGTGCTCCCAGCCATAGTTGAGGCCAAAGACCGCGCCCATGGATTTTTGCAGCTCGTAAACCGGACGGGTGCGCACCGGCCGTCCGGCGTCCCTTTCCTCATTGGGAAAGTGAATGGCGAAACGCTTGGAGTATTGATCGCCCACCCGCGCCTTGGTGAAGGCCTTGCTGGCCCAGGTGCCGAAACGCGCCATGTCCCAGGGGAACATGTCCAAGTGGGGCTCGCCGGTGACGATCCACTCAGCCGACAATAGGCCCAAGCCGCCGGATTGCGAGAAGCCGGGAATGATACCGTTACAGCAAAAGTACCCCTTCATTTCGGGGACAGGTCCATAGAGGGCGCTGGAGTCCGGTGACCAAATCATCGGCCCGTTGATCACGCGTTTGATGCCGGCCGTGCCGGCAACGGGCACACGGTCCATGGCCCGCATGATGTTTTCTTCAATCCGTTCCAGATCGTCGGGGAAGAGGTCATGGCCGAAATCGGGCGGAGTGCCGTCTTCCGCCCAGTAGCGCAGGTCCTTTTCGTAGGCGCCGATCAAAAGACCCTTGCCTTCTTGGCGCATATAATATTCCCCATCCCGATCCGCGACCGAGGGCAAGCGCCGCTCGATGGCGGCGATCTCAGGGATCGTTTCGGTGACGAAATACTGGTGCTCTGTCGGCAGCAGGGGCAGCTCCAAACCGGCCAGTGCGGCCACCTCCCGTCCCCAGAGGCCGGCGGCATTGACGATCCATTCCGTGCGGATATTGCCCTTGGGCGTTTCCACGACCCAGGTCTCGTCGGACTCTTGAGTGGTGGCGGTCACCGGGGTGAAGCGATGAATTTCGGCGCCCATTTTGCGCGCGCCGATGGCATAGGCGTGGGTGACGCCCGAGGGGTCCACATTGCCCCCCTCCGGCTCGTACATGATACAGCGGATGCCATCGAAGTTGACCAGGGGATGCAGCCGTTCCGCTTCGGCCCGGTCTACTTCAAAAAAATTCATCTTGTAGAATTTCGCCTTGGCCTCTTGTAGACGCAGCTGATGTTCCCGCTCTTCGGTCTGCGCCAAATACAAGGAGCCTGGTTGATAGATGCCGCAGCTTTGGCCCGTCTCCCTCTCCAAATCCTCGTAGAGGGTCATGGTGTAATGTTGAATGCGGCTGATGTTGTTGTTGTCATGCAGCCCGTGGATGCCGGCCGCCGCGTGCCAAGTGGACCCTGAGGTCAGCTCGTCCCGCTCCAAGAGGACCACGTCGGTCCAACCCAACTTGGCCAGGTGATAGAGGATGGAGCAGCCGACGAGGCCGCCTCCGATGACAACGGCTTGAGCATGGGTGCGCATGAGGTCTTTCCTATTTTGAACCGCCGTATCAGCGGTGCTTGTCTGGAAAGAAATATAGGAGCGCCGACAGGCAAAACTATCCTTCAGCCGAACTCAAAAGAGTCGCATTTCCGCCAGCCGCGGTAATATCGATACAGATCGAGCGTTCGCTGCAGTAGGCGATCGGCGAGATGGCCTCGGTTATAATCGGGATAATGGGGCCGTCCTTGGCCGCGCAAGCGGCACGCAGCTCCGCAATTCTGGCCGCTGCGCCCCTGTATGCGAGCCCTTGAACCGATAGATCGGCCAGACCGGTAGCGCCTAATTGGCCATCAAGCATCACCAGGGGCAAGCCAGAAAAGCGGATGGACTGCAAGGCTTCCCGCGCGTTGGGGGCGACCGCCAAGACTTTGTTGCCGCAGGCGAGCGCCTGGACGCATTGGTCGAGCAGGCTGGCCTCGTCCGGGCCAAGGCACAAAAGGGTGCCCCGCGGGCGCAGGAAGAACTGATTGGATTCGCCCGTTGGGCCCGGCAAGTCGATAGGCCCAAAATCCAGGCTCGCCGCTGCGGCCACGGCGCCGGCGGCCTTGCCCCGCAAGGCGGACCGCAGGATGGCAATGCGTTCCGCCTCGCTGGTATCTTTTATCTTGTCGAGGCGCGCTATTGCGTCTTGCAGCCCGTCAGCCGCTATCTCCGGTGCCACTGTTTCCCTCGTGTCAACGGCTTGGTATTGCTGTCGGAACCTGGGAGCGTAATAGGGCCCACCCGCCTTGGGCCCGGTGCCGGACAGGCCTTCTCCGCCAAAGGGCTGGGAGCCTACCACGGCCCCGATCTGGTCCCGATTGACATAGAGATTGCCGGCGTGGACCGCATCCACAATGTGTTGCACCCGGCTGTCGATGCGGGTGTGCAGGCCGAAAGTTAAGCCATAGCCTTTGGCGTTAACGGCTGCGACCACCTCGTCGATGTGATCCCCTTCGAAGGTGGTGACATGCAAGACGGGGCCGAAAATTTCCTCCGCCATTTCCTCTATACCAGTGACGCGAAGGGCGGTCGGCGGCACAAAAAGACCCTCGGCCGGGGCCGCCAGCGCCTTGATCAGCCGACCCTGTTTTTCCATTTGGGCGCAGTAGCCCAGGATATTGGCCCGCGCCTCCCCGTCAATGACGGGTCCCACGTCGGTGGAGAGATGCCAAGGATCGCCCACCTGAAGAGCCTCCATGGCGCCTGTGAGCATCTCCATTAGCTCGCCTTCCACGTCCTTTTGCACATAGAGAACTCGAAGCGCCGAGCAGCGTTGTCCGGCGCTTTGAAAGGCGGCCCGTACGATATCCCGCACGGCCTGTTCCAATAGGGCGGTGGAATCCACGATCATGGCATTCATGCCGCCGGTCTCGGCGATTAGCATAGCCTGAGGCGCGGTCTCGGCGAGCTGCCGGTCGATCAGTTTCGCGACCTGGGTGGAGCCTGTGAAGCAGACCCCGCCGATCCGCGGGTCCGCCACCAGGGGTCCGCCCACGCTGGGGCCGTCGCCGGGCAAGAGCTGGATGATATCTTGAGGCACGCCGGCCTTGTGCATCAGGCTCACCGCCTTGTGGGCGATCAGCGGCGTTTGCTCGGCCGGCTTGGCGACCACCGCATTGCCCATCACCAGGGCCGCGGCGATTTGCCCGGAAAAAATGGCCAGGGGAAAGTTCCAGGGGGAAATGCAGATGATCACCCCGCGGGCTTGGGAATCCGGCGCGGTTTTTTCCGCCTCTCCCGCATAAAAGCGCAGGAAGTCGACGGCTTCACGAATTTCCGCCACCCCGTCCAACAAGGACTTGCCGGCCTCCCGGGTGGCCAGGGCCAAAAATTCGAAGGTATTTTCCTCATAAAGATCGGCGATGCGCCGCAACAAAGCGCCCCGCTCGGACGGCCCACGCGCCTCCCAAGCGGGCTGGGCTGCCTCAGCCAAAGCGATTGCGGCTTGGGCCTGGGCCGCATCGGTTTCCTGGACCTCACCCACCACCTCGTCGGGATGGGCCGGGTTCAGGACCGGGCGCACGGCCCCTTGTCCTGGTGCAGCTGTCAAGGGTGCTGCAACCCATTGATGGGGCGTCGCAAAGGCGCTCCGACCCGCTTCGATTTTTTCCAGACTGTCGGGGTTGGTCAAATCCCAGCCCAAGGAATTGCGGCGTGGCGCGAAGATATCCAGCGGGGCAGGAATTCGGCTGTTGGGCGCGAAGGTCAATTCCGCCGCGGCATCTATGGGGTCTTTGGCGATAGTCTCCAGGGACACCGAGGTATCGACAATCTGATTGACGAAGGAACTGTTTGCCCCGTTTTCCAAGAGGCGGCGCACCAGGTAGGCCAGCAGATCTCGGTGGGCGCCCACGGGTGCATAGATCCGGCAGTGGGATTTGGCCTCCGCCATGACCGCGTCGTGCAGGGCCTCGCCCATGCCGTGCAGGCGCTGAAACTCAAAACAGGATAGGTCCCCAGCGGACATTTCCAATATGGCGGCCACCGAATGGGCATTATGGGTGGCGAACTGGGGATAGACCCGATCCGTCATGTCGAACAGCTTGCGAGCACAGGCCAGATAACTCACGTCGGTGTGGGCCTTGCGGGTGAAGACCGGATAGCCCTCTAGCCCCATTACCTGGGCCCGCTTGATCTCCGTATCCCAATAGGCCCCCTTAACCAGGCGGATCATGATCTTGCGGTCAAGCTTTTGTGCTAGCGCATAGAGCCAGTCCAAGCTTTGGCTGGCCCGCCGGCCATAGGCCTGGACGACAATGCCAAAGCCCTCCCACCCAGAGAGAGATTGGTCTGACAGGGCTCCTTCGATAACGTCAAGGGAGGGGTCCAGCCGGTCGGCTTCCTCCGCATCAATATTCAGGCCGATGTTCGCCGTTTTTGCGGCTTGGCACAGCTCCAAGAGACGCTGGGTCAAGACCGGCAACATGGTCTCTCTCTGACCTACCTCGTAGCGGGGGTGAAGCGCAGAAAGCTTAACCGAGATGCCCGGGTTGTCGCGGATATCCGCCGCCGTTGCATGGCCGGCGATGGCGGCAATCGCCCGCGCATAGCCATCGTAGTAGGACAGGGCGTCGGCTTCTGTGCGGGCCGCCTCGCCCAGCATGTCGTAGGAATAGGTGTAGCCCTTGGCGACCATTTTCTGGCCCCGCTTGATGGCCTCGTCGATGGTGCGGCCCAGCACGAACTGGGAGCCCATCTCCTCCATGGCCTGACCCACCGCCGTGCGGATCACCGGCTCGCCCATCTTGCGGACCAGCCCGCGCAGGATGCCGGGAATACCCTCGGTGTCTTCCTCCAGGACTTGGCCTGTGATCAACAGGGCCCAGGTGGTGGCATTCACGAGGATGGATCCTGAATCGCCGATGTGGGAATCCCAGTTGTGGGGCGTGATCTTGTCCTTGATCAGGGCGTCGACCGTGTGACTGTCGGGAACCCGCAGCATGGCCTCGGCCAAGCACATAAGGGCTACGCCCTCTTTGGTCGACAGGCCGTACTCGGCCAGAAAGGACTCCATCATGCCGATGGATCCCGTATCTCGCACTTGCTGCACAAGGTCTGCGGCCTTGGCGGAGATGGTCCGTCGCTGATCGGTCGTCAGGCCGCATTGCTCCGCCAGTTCGGCTACCAGTTCTTGCTCATCGGCCAGCACCCCGGCCCGCATGGAGTCCCGGATGGCATCCAACATGATTTTGATAGCGCCTCCACGCCGTGATCGAGCGATGATCGCTCAACAAAATTGTCCCGTGAATTTGCTCAGCCTACACCCAAGACTGGAAGGGGACAATTGTTAGCGTAGAGGCGTGAAGCCGTTAATCCGGACCCGAAAATTATTCCGCCGCGACCTCTACAGGTGATGGCATTTCCGCGCCCGGCACATTCTTTTTGATGAAATAGCCGGGTTCGCGGTATTGCCGGGCGACGGCGCCAAAGACCTCTCGATAGACGCCCAGCAAGCCATCGCAGGGCTCCGGCATCTGGTCTTTCAGGGCAGCAGCCAGTTTGGGCAGATTATAAAACGGCACCATGGGAAACATGTGATGCTCAATGTGATTGTTCATATTGAAATAGAAAAAGCGGGTGATGGGACTGGCCGTGAAGCTGCGGGTCGAAAATCGATGATCGAAGATATTCATCTGCAGGCCCGTGTGCTGGGTCAGATGTAAAAAGCCGATCACCGGCCCGCCGATGAGGCGAGGTGCAACCAGCAAGGCGACGGGCAGCCAGCTTTGCGCCAAAAGGGCCCACATCACGATGGCGATATAGCTGGCCACGATGATCCGGGAATTTCGGATTGCTTTGGGAATTTCACTCTCCGGGATCACTGCGCGTATGTCCGGCGTAAAGCGGCCAAAGGCGTGAGCGATCAATGTCTTGGTATAGTTGATGTGGCCAGCCAGACCCGTGCCCACCATGAAAAATCGGCCCCAGCCGACAGGATTGGGCTCGGACAGCTCCGTGTCGCCCACGTCGTGATGGGTGAAGCTGTGGTGTCCGGCATGCCCCCAGCGCACCCATACAGGCTCCATCTGCACCATCCAGCAAAAAGCCCAAAGAGATGTTTCATTGAGCCAACGGCTTCGAAAGGGCGTGCCGTGGCAGGTCTCGTGGGATCCGGAGGCCGCCGCCCCCCAAACCAAGCTATAGAGCAGCAACACTGGCCAGACCCAAGGAGTGTTCCAGGTCAAGACCACGGCGATGCCCAGGGCAATGACCAGGCTGAAATAAGCCCCAAACCAAAGCAGGGCCGGCTTATCGGTCCGTTTGGACAAGGATTTCAGGAGCTTCTTATCGATTTTGCAGCGGTGCCAATCGTTCGCCAATGCAGCCATCAGAGCCTCCCAAAGCCCGTAAGAACCATCTGGTTCTCAGGTTGATCTCAAAAGCGATGGCGGAACAGGGCAAAAATCCTTATGCTCAGTATAAATTTTTGTTATGATAATATAAGGATTTCTGCGCTATGCGTCGACGTCTGCCGCCCCTAAATGCTATTGCCGCTTTTGAAACGGCAGCCCGTGTGGGTGGCTTCACCCGGGCGGCCGAGGAACTGGCGGTGGCCCAGCCCGCCATTACTCGGCACATCACCAACCTGGAAGACTGGTTCGGCGTGAAGCTTTTTCATCGCCACGGCAATCGGGTGACCCTGACCCGCGAGGGCGAGAGCCTGGCTGAAGCCACGACGGCGGCTTTGGACCGCCTTGAGGTGGCTGCCAACCGGGTCCGGCCCGGTTCCCATGACGAGGTTCTGATCGGGGCCTCTTTCGGGATGGCCCACATGTGGCTGATGCCACGCATGAGCGGGCGCGGCTCCGGCCCGCCCAGGGCGGTGGTAAATTTCCTTACCTCGGAAAACTACCGAGACTTCGACCAACGCGATGTTGATTTTTCCATCCGCTTCGGGATGGGGCAGTGGCCCGGCAAGCGGGCCGACCTGCTCTTTCCCGAAGCGGTCCAAGTCATTGCTGCACCGGCCCTGCTCAGGCGTCGCCCGGATATCGATCCGGCCCATCTGCCCCAGACCCTTCCGCCCGAGCTGTTGCTGGATCACGGTGATCTTCACAAAATCGGATGGATCACCTGGCCCCACTGGTTCGAGCTTGTGGGCTATCCCGTCCCCGACAGGGTCAACCTCTCACCAATTCGCAGCTTCCCCTCGCTGTTGGAGATGGTCAAGGCGGGCGAGGGCTTGGCCATTGGCGCCCACGGCCTGGATGACGATGCTGTCGCGGCGGGGGAAATTGTTCGCGTGGGCCCGGTGATCGCTCGACCGGGCTACGGCTATTTTTTGGTCTATGACGAGTCTTTGCTCAAAAACCCTGCCCCGCGTGCCGTGCGCGACCTGCTCGTCCCGGATGCCTAGGGAAGATGCCAGACCGCCACTGTCATTACCAGACGGTTTAAGCTCGTTTGCCCGGACTGAGACCGCATTGACCTGAGTCAATAGGGTTCCCCCAGGTGACGGCTTGGCTCGCAGCTTATGACGTCCCCAATAAAGGAAATCACCCCGTCAGATCGTCAACGGCCGCATCCGGAGCATTCCGTTTCACCGAGTCGATCCCATTGTCCCGGGCCGCAGTGCTGGTATAGCTTTCGCTGGTGCCGATAACCTGCTTATTCGCGGCCAACAGGTTAAAGCGGTGCGCCCCGTTCTTGGTCTCTTTGCGTTCATATCGATCATCGTTCGGTGCGTTCTTTTTCACCGACTCGATGCCATTCATGGCGCTGGCGCGTTGTTTGTAACCTTCGCTCGCCAGGATGTTCTGGCCATTTCCCGCTTTCAGGCGGAAACGGAATTCACCGGCCTTGTCTTTGTATAACTCAAATTTGCCTGCCATAATGATTTCCCCCTTGGCTTTGAATTTGCACTTATTCATAAGGCGTCGGAGGGATTGTTGCGTGAGAGAGCTCTGATAATCAAGACCGGTTTTTTTATTTCTTAGGAAGTAGGCACATGAGATGGCGCGGGCGCCGGCAAAGTTCCAATATTGAAGATCGGCGATCTTCTGGCGGACGCCGAAGCGGCGGCGGTTTGCGCCTGCCCGGCGGCCTGCGGTTTCCCCGCCCGCGCATGCCGCGCGGCGGTGGGCGACGCATGGGCCGGGGTGCGGGAATCGGGGGACTAGGTTTAATCGCCTTTGTTGTGATCGCTCTGCTGTTGGGCGTGGATCCGCGCATGCTTTTGACCGGCGACGGAATGCAGGGTCAGGTCAACTATGACGCAGAGCAGCCACAAAGAGCGCCTGATGATCAATCTGATTCCTTACGGGATTTTGTCGCAGTCGTCTTGGCGGATACGGAAGATGTTTGGGGGCTCCTCTTTAAACAGACTTGGGGCGAGGCCTACCCAGAACCGCGCCTGGTTCTTTTCTCCGGGGGTGTGCAATCGGGGTGCGGTTTTGCGGGCTCGGCGGTTGGGCCCTTTTATTGCCCGGCGGATCAAAAAATTTATCTGGATATGTCGTTTTTCAAGACTCTTGCGGACCGATTCGATGCGCCCGGGGATTTTGCTCAGGCCTATGTCATCGCCCACGAAGTGGGGCACCATGTTCAAACCATTCTCGGAATTTCCCAGCAGGTGCATGAAGCCAAAGCATCGGTGAGCCGGGTCGAGGCCAATGCCTTGTCGGTACGCCAGGAATTGCAAGCTGATTGTTTCGCCGGCGTATGGGCCAACCATGCCGAGCGACTGAAGGGCATTTTGGAGCCGGGGGACGTGGAGGAAGCTTTAACCGCGGCCAGCGCGATCGGCGACGACATTTTGCAGCGCAAAACGCAGGGCCATGTCGTACCCGACTCCTTTACCCATGGGACTTCCAAGCAGCGGGTTCGCTGGTTTCGACGCGGCTTTGATAGCGGGCTCTTGAGCCAATGCGATACCTTCGAAGCAAACCGCCTTTAAAGGATCGCGGTTTCAAGTTTCAGTCGAATGGCGATCGGCGATCCCCAGCATGCGGTCCATCACATCGCAGGCAAATTCCAAATCCTCATGGGCGATGTTGAGAGGCGGTGTAAGGCGAATGACGTTGGAGAAGAAGGAGAGGTAAAGCCCCTCGTCCATGGCGAACTTCATCATCTCGCCCATGGGCTTGGCGGCTTCCCCTTTGGCATTGAAAGGCACCAAGGGCTCGCGGGTTTGCCGATTCTTGACCAGCTCCATACCGATGAAGAGGCCCTTGCCGCGCACCTCGCCGATCGAGGGATGCTTTTCCGCCAGTTTGCCCAACAGGTCCACCAAGATGTCCCCGCTTTCGGCGGCTCGCTCGACGATATTTTCTTCTTGGTAGATTTTCAGAGAGGCGACGCCGGACGCGCAAGCCAAGGGGTGGCCGGCATAGGTCAAGCCACCGGGGAAAGGCCGGGTTTTCAGCCAATCGGCGATGGGCTCGGAAACGGTCATGGCGCCTAGGGGCACATAGCCCGAGTTGATGCCCTTGGCCGTGGTCATGATATCGGGCACCACATTCCAATGGTCACAGGCGAACCATTTGCCGGTGCGGCCGAAGCCCGCCATGACCTCGTCCAGGATGAGCAAGATGCCGTGCCGATCGCAAACCTCGCGGATCGACTGCAAATAACCGTCCGGAGGGACGATCAGGCCGTTGGTGCCCACGATGGGTTCCATGATCACGGCGGCGACGGTTTTTGGATCCTCGTACATGAGGATCTCTTCCAAATGGGCCCCACCGCTATTGATGGGGCAGGAGCCTGGGTGCTCCGCCGGGCGGCGATAGCTATAGGGGTCCAGCATTCGGACCACTCCGCCGGAGGATTGCCCCAGATGGTGCCGGGGATCGCCGGTCAACTCCAAGGCTCCCGCCGTGGCGCCGTGGTAGGAGCGATAGCGGGCGATGATCTTGGACCGGCCCGTGTAGTGGCGGGCCGTGCGCACGGCATTTTCTACTGCTGCCGCGCCGCCGGTGGTAAAAAAGGTGGAGGTCAGATTGCCGGGCGTCAGCTCGGCCATCATATGGGCCAGTTCCGAGCGAACATCGCTGCCCATTGCCGGGCCGATGTAACAGAGGCGGTCGGCCTGATCCTTGATGGCCTGCACCAGACCCGGGTGCTGATGGCCCAGGTTCAAATTGACCAGTTGGGATTCGAAGTCCAAATAGCGCTTTCCGTCCGCATCCCAGAACCAGCTTCCCTGGCCGCCGGTAATGACTTTGGGCTTGGCCCCCTGGGTGGACCAGCTTTGAATGTAATGATCCACATGGGCCTGTTGGATCCAGGCCGCGTCCATGCTGTTGGGTTCGTTGTGCAATAGGGCTTCGGGCATCTCACTGGCTCCTTAAGTGGCCGCCGGATCAACAAGGGATCGAAAGATAATAGATGATTTATGCATCAACGCGCGGCAAAAGATTTGCCGGATCATAGGCCGCCTCGCCGAGAACCCGTGCCGGGCGGGCTTTGCCCATAACGATGACCTCCAGCTCGGTCCCGGGAGCCGCGGCTTCCGGTTTGATATAGGCAAAGGCAAGAATGGTGCCCACCGAATGCCCATAGGCCACCGAAGCGGTGGTCCCCACCACCCGGCCGTCCTTGAGGACCGCTTCGCCGCCGTGCCCGTCTTCCTCCCCGTCGGGATCGATGGAGAGGTAGGCACAAACCCAGGGCAGGGGCTTGTCGAGACTTTGCTGCGTGGCATCCTTCCCGACGAAACCATCCTTATCCAGTTTCACAAAGCGCATGACATCGGCTTCCGGCAGTGTCACCTCGTTGGTGAGTTCGCCCGCGCCTTTGAACATCTTTTCCATGCGCATGACGTTCATGGCGAAGGAGCCGTAGTCGGCAATGCCGTGTGCCCCGCCACTGGCCCAAAGGGCGTCATAGACTGCGAGCATGTCTTCTCGAGGTCCATGAATTTCCCAGCCAAGTTCGCCCGCATAGGACAAGCGAAAGGCCCACATGGGTTTGCCGGCAATGGCGATTTCCTGAGCAGACAACCAACGAAAGTCCTTATTGCTCAAGCCAGCCAGGGTGTTTTCCCTTAAGACGTCTCGAGATTTTGGACCTTGCAGCGCTAAAGCCGCCCAGTCATAGGAGCGATTGATCACCTCAATGGTCTCGCCCTCTTTGTGACGGGCCAGATGGTCCAGTAGGCGCTGTTCAAAAAAGGCGGCGCAGACCAGATAAAAACGATCCTCGGCAAAACGCACCACCGTAAGCTCAATTTCGATGCGGCCGCGACGGTTCAACAAGTGGGTCAAAACGATGCCGCCGACCTTCTTGGGCAGGCGATTGGCAATCAGCCCCTCCAAGAAAGCGTCCGCATCGGGCCCCGCAACCTCCACCTTGGTGAAGGCACTGATATCCATCAGGCCGACCCCATCGCGAACCGCCTTGACCTCGGCCCCAACTATGTCGTGGACAATATTACGCCGGAAAGAATAGTGATCCTCTTGGGCTACCCCCTCCCGGGCAAACCAGCGAGGCCGCTCGTGGCCGTAGACTTCTTCAAAGACCGCGCCCTTTTCTTTAAGGCGGTCATAAAAGGGGCTCGGCTTGACGGGCCGGCCAGCCAGGCGATTGAAATGGGGGAAGGGGATTTCGTGGCGCAGGCAATAGTCTTCCTTGGCCTTGATCACCTGCCACTCCTTGGTGGCGTAGGATCCAAAGCGCCGCGGATCGAATTCGCGCATGGAGATATCGGCGGCGCCGTGCACCATCCAGCGGGCCAACTCTCGGCTCAGGCCCGGCCCCCATCCGATACCGATTTGCGTACCACAGCAGCACCAATAGTTCCGCACATCGGGCGCCGGACCAATCAGGGGATTGCCGTCGGGTGGATGAGAGATGGCACCATGCACTTCCCGTTTAATGCCCAGTTCGGCGAAGATGGGCATGCGGTCCATGGCGTTCTCCAGCCAGGGCATGATGCGGTCATAGTCCGCCTCGAAAAGTTCGTTTTCCGCTTCCCAGGGGCAGTGATCCTCCCAAACCGTGTTGGGATTTTCCTTTTCGTAAATGCCGATCAGGCCGGACTTTTGCTCCATGCGAATATAGCCCGATACCAGCTTGTCGTCGCGAACCACGGGCAGCTCATAATCCAGTTCCTTGAATTCGGGCACCGTGTCGGTGACGAAGTAGTGGTGGGTCATGGAGGTCATGGGCAGCTGCAGGCCGCTCCACTCTCCCATTTGCCGGGCATAGGTGCCGCCGGCATTGACCACGTGCTCGCACAAGATATCCCCGGCTTCGGTGGACACTTTCCACTCGCCGTTCGCCTGTTGCTTAACATCGGTGGCCCGGCAGCGCCGAATGATCTTCGCGCCCAGTTGCCGGGCGCCGATGGCCATGGCCTGGGTCACGCCCGAAGGGTCCACGTGGCCGTCGTCCGGGGTGTGCAGGGCGCCAAGCACCCCCTCCAGATTATAAAAGGGATGCAGTTCGCCGATGCGGCCGGGCTTCACGAGCTCGATGTTGAAGCCCAAGGCCCGGCCCACGCTTAAGGTCTGGCGTAGCCAGTCCATCTCGTCTTCCGTATAGGCCAAGCGGAAGGAGCCGCAGCCGTGCCAGGTGACCGACTGGCCGGTTTCCTGCTCCAGGGCGCCGGAATAGAGATTGATGTTGTAATCCACGCAGCGCCCCAGTCCGAAGCTGGAGGTGGAGTGGGTGATCTGGCCGGCCGCATGCCAGGTGGAGCCCGAGGTCAACTCGGCCTTTTCCAAGAGGACCACGTCGGTCCAGCCCTCGTGAGCCAGATGGTAGGCCAGGCCGCAGCCCATGACGCCGCCACCGATGATGACCACCTTGGCCGTTGCCGGCAGCTTGCCGGAAGGTTCTTGAGACACGGGCGCAATTCCTTCAGTCAGGCTGTGATATTCCCCAGGTGCTAATCTTGGGGGAATTGCCGTTCGCGAGATTTATTTTCATGGACAAGAAATCAAAAAAATGTACAATCGTCAACAAAGAATAATACATTTGTACCATTTTCTCCGCCGATGTGAGCGGAATATGGATAAGGAGATGAAATCATTGGAGAATACTGAGCCGCAAAAGGTTCTGGACGGCATGGCGGCCAAGCTGCCGGACTTGACGCCGGAGCTTCGCAAGGCGGCTGCCTATGTCTTGGAGAATCCTAATGACGTAGGGGTTTCATCCATTCGCCAAATGGCCTCGGCCGCTCGTGTCAAGCCCAATACCTTTGTACGCATGGCTCGTACCCTGGGCTTCGAAGGATTTGACGACTTTCGGGCGCCGTTTCGCGAGGAAATCCGCAACGGCAAAACCAATTTCCCCGACCGGGCCCGCTGGCTGCAATCCCTTTCCAAGGGGGGCAAGCTGGGCGGCCTCTATGCGGATATGGCGGCCAGCGCCATGGCCAACATCGAACAGAGCTTTGCCGGAACCGATGCCAAGCACATTAAGGCGGCGGCGGATCTGATCGTGGCGGCGCGGCGCACCTACATCCTAGGCGTGGGCATCAACCACAGTCTGGCGGGCAGTTTTGCCTATCTGGCAGGGATGGCCCTGGACGGAATCGAATCTATTCCCCGGCCTGGCGGGCATGCCTTGGACGATTTGGCCCGTGCCGACAGGCGGGATGTGCTTTTTGCCATGACCTTTAAGCCCTACCGAAGTGAAGTGGTCGATGCGGTGAGCGTCGCCAAGGCGCAAGGGGTCACCATCATCAGCATCACCGACAGCCCGGCCTCCCCTTTGGTGGCACTAAGCGACCATTGTTTTGTGGTTCAGTCTGACACACCGCAATTTTTTCCTTCGACCGTGGCGACAGTTGCGCTATTGGAGACCTTGATGGCTTTTGTGATCGCCGATGCCAGCCCGGACGTGATCGCTAATATCGAACGCTTCCACGAGCGTCGCCATGCCTTGGGCATCTATTTGGAGGAGTCCGACACCAGATGAACGCACCCGAGTCATTTGTCCGCTCCCTCGAGGCGGATTACTACACCAATCCCGAGATCTTTCACAAAGAACGGCGTGGGCTGCTGGCTCGGACCTGGCAGTTCGCCGGTCACGTTAGCCAAGCGGAAAAGCCTGGGGATTACTTTGCTTTCCACATCGCCGGCCAGAACCTCTTTTGCATCCGCGGCCGGGACGGGGTCCTTCGGACCTTTTTCAATGTGTGCCAGCACCGGGCCCATGAGTTGGTGGCGGGCAACGGGAATTGCAAGGTGATCGTTTGTCCCTATCACGCCTGGAGTTATGACTTGACTGGCGGTTTGCGGGCGGCGCCGAACCATAGGTCTATGGCGAACTTTCCACGCGCGGAAATCAGCCTGACTGAAGTGCGGACCGAGCTGCTTTGGGGCTTCGTCTTTGTCAATCTGGACCCCCAAGCCAAACCGATGGACGACTGTTTCCCCGGCGTGCGTGATGAACTTAAGGCCTTCGTCCCTCAAATCGAGGACTTGAAACCTTTAGAGTGGATAGGTGTCACTGAAAAATGTAATTGGAAGGTCTCGGTCGAGAACTATTCCGAATGTTATCATTGCTCCTTAAATCACCCCACCTTCGCCACAGGCGTGGTCAAGCCCGAGACCTATAACATCCGACCGCAAGGCTACTGCCTGCGCCACACCACCGAATGTCAAAATTTGGATCGTATGAGCTATCCTATCGACTTGCAGGCCAACGCCCATGCCGGTGACTATTCCTCATGGTTCTTGTGGCCGACCTTTTCTTTTCAGGTCTACCCCGGCAACGTCTTGAATACCTATCACTGGCGGCCCAACGCGGTTGATGAGGTTGAGGTTTGGCGGGGCTGGTATAGCATAGACGGTATCGACTCCGAGGTCATTCGCCGACTGGCGGTGCAAGACCGAGCCACCACGGTCGAGGAGGATATCCATCTCGTGGAATCAGTCCAGCGCGGCCTCAACAGTCAGGGCTACAAGCCGGGTCCGCTGATGATTGATCCCCGTGAGGGCGTTAGTTCTGAACACTCAATCAAGGCGCTTCAGCAGTGGATGCGCGAAGGTGTGGAGCCTTGATCATGGAACCCATACACAAGAATTTTATACATTAGGAGGCATCGCGATGGACGAGCAGTTGTTTGAAAAGGGGTTGGCAAAACGCAAGGGCACTCTTGGCACGGAATATGTGGAAAAGAACCTGGCTGCGGCCGACGAATTCACCCGCCCCTTTCAAGAGGCCATGACGGCATGGTGTTGGGGCTTCGGCTGGGGCGATGAGGTGATCGAGCCGAAAACCCGATCCATGATGAACTTGGCTATGATCGGTGCATTGGGAAAAATGCACGAGTGGGAGATACACTGTCGGGGCGCCATCAACAACGGCGTCAGCAAGGAAGAGATTCGCGCCATCATCCATGTGGTGGGTATTTATTGCGGTGTCCCTCAATCCTTGGAGTGCTTTCGTGTCGCCCGCAAGGTACTGGAAGAAAAGGGAATGCTCTAACAATTGATGTTTTGCGAGCGGATTAAAACCGGGGTATATCCCTGGGCAGAATAAAAACAGTGGCCGGCGCCCCTCTTATCAGTGACCGACGACCCTTCTGATGGAAGGGGCCGCGGCGCCTTTGCAGCACTTCGGCGATGGCCTGGATCTGGAGACGAAAGCGGGCCTCAACTGTTATGAATTGCACGCCCTTGATCCATCGCGGCGCGACGTGGCACCTTCCTATTGATTCATAAGGAAGAGGCTCGCCAAAATTTCATGACTCGCGACACGCGCTACGATATCCTTTTTGAGCCGGTTCCCATCGGGCCGGTCACCGCCAAAAACCGCTTTTTTCAGGTGCCCCATTGCAACGGTATGGGGTCCGCCTACCCCAAGTCCATGGCGGCCATGCGCGAGGTCAAGGCCGAAGGGGGCTGGGCCGTCGTCTGCACGGAAGAGACCGAAATCCATCCTTCCAGCGATTGGAGCCCCTTGATTGAGGGCCGCCTCTGGGACGATCGGGACATCCCCCATTTTGCTCATATGACAGAAAGGGTTCATGCGCATGACGCTTTGGCTGGGGTGGAGCTGTCCCATAGCGGTCACCGGGATGGCAACCTCTATAGTCGGGCGGTGCCCCTTTCTGTTTCCCATCAGCCCATTGCCACGGACCACTATCCGGCTCAAGCCCGCGCCATGGATAAGGCGGACATACGCGAGTTCCGACACTGGCATCGCCAGGCTGCGCTGCGGGCCCGAACGGCTGGCTTCGATGTAATCTATGTTTATTGCCGGATCGCGGCCAGTTTGGTGGGGATGTTTCTTTCGCCGGACCTTAACGATCGGGTGGATGAATATGGCGGCTCCCTGACCAATCGCCTTCGCTTGCTGCGGGAATTGCTGGAAGATACCCGCGATGCCGTCGGCGAGAGTTGTGCGGTGGCCTTGCGTTATACCGTTGATGACCTGCCGATTGAGGAATCCCGAGCGGTGGTGGAAAGCTTAGCGGACCTACCCGACCTCTGGGACGTGAACGCCCGGGAGTGGCGACGGGATTCCATGCCGTCGCGGTTTGGGCCCGAAGGCTCACAAGAAGAGCTGATTGCCTTTGTTAAGCAGGTAACGAACAAGCCGGTCGTCGGCGTGGGCCGTTTTACCTCACCCGATGCCATGGTATCGCAAATTAAACGGGGAATTGTGGATTTTATCGGGGCCGCGCGCCCCTCCATCGCTGACCCCTTCTTGCCCCGTAAAATCGAGGACGGTCGTTTAGACGAGATTCGCGAATGTATAGGCTGCAACATCTGTATCTCCGGCGAATTTACCATCGTGCCCATGCGGTGCACTCAGAACCCTACGATGGGCGAGGAGTGGCGCCGCGGCTGGCATCCCGAACGCATTGAAAAGAAACGTTCGGATGATCGGATACTTGTGGTCGGCGGCGGTCCGGCGGGCCTTGAGTGTAGTCTCGCTCTATCAAAAAGGGGACATGAGGTTATTCTGGCCGAAGCGCGTGATTTCTTCGGTGGTCGGGTTAGTCAGGAGTCGCGCTTGCCAGGCCTTTCCGCCTGGGCACGGGTCCGGGATCATCGCCTGCAAATTCTGCAGGGCTTGTCCCATGTATCCCTCTATATGGACAGTGAATTGGATGGGGATTCCGCGTTGGAGGTGGGCGCCGATCGGATTGTTGTGGCAACGGGCGCAGCCTGGCGCCGGGATGGGGTGGGTCGCCACCACCATAGGCCGATGCCGGACGAAGGGGCCATTCCCGTTTTGACACCGGATGACCTTTTCGCAGGCGAGCGACCGCCACCGGGGCATGTGGTGCTGTTTGACGATGATCATTACTATATGGGCGGCGTGTTGGCGGAGTTGCTGTGTCGCGAGGGCTGGCGGGTTACCATGGTCACGCCGGCGGCGGAGGTCTCTAGCTGGTCGCAGAAAACCTTGGAACAGACCTGGGTGGAAGAGCGACTTTTGGAGGTTGGTGTCCAAGTGATGACCAAATGGGCACCGGTGGCGTTGACGGCGGATGGCCTAGATGTGCAGACAATCAGGGGGAGCGATCGCCGTCGGGTCACCTGCGACGGCGTGGTCATGGTCACGTCGCGTCTGCCCAAGGATAAGCTTTACCACGACCTTAAGGCCCGCGAGGACGATTGGGCCGAGACGGGGGTAAAATCCGTTACCCGGATCGGCGATTGTCTGGCCCCGTCAATCATAGCGGCAGCGGTCCATGCGGGCCACCGTTTTGCCAGGGAATTGGATGCGCCAAGTGATCATGGAATCGGCTTCCGGCGCGAGGCTTACGATTAGGCTCGGGTTTGTCCCACTTTTAGAGTCGGGTTTGGCCCGCTTTTGTGATAAAATTTATGAAAAGGCCCCTTATCCTAATGTCTGAAAAATCCTAGAGAATTTTTTTCATTGGCTTTCACCGATGGATCGCGCAATCCCCTTAATCTGATCTTGGGATTTTTGAAGGACTATTTTTGCCGCCTCTCTGAAGCAGATGTAAGAATTCGGAAGAGGTTTGGAAAGCATTACGTGGCACAATGTAAATCTCAACCGGCGCATGACGGTTTTGTCGGGGCTTTCACCACTGCCTGATGAAGCGGACCTTTAGAACCTATGGAATTTGACGTCGTCACCCAAGCAGACGAGTTTTATGCGCTCGAAGCGGATTGGCGCAGTCTTTGCGACCGCTTGGACCAGATTCGTTTCAGTCAAACCTTTGACTGGGCGAGACATTCCTGGGAACTGGTGGCAAAGCAGCAAGGGTATTCGCTAAGCGTTGTCATTGGCAAAGCCGATGGTCGGATACAGCTTATCTGGCCGCTCGTTACGAAGCGCTTCTTGTTGTGGCGTCAGGCTCGATGGCTGGGGCCACAAGCCTCTGAATATACTGACCTTTTGGTCGAGGGCGGACCGGACCGGTCCCAGGCGGTCGCCGCTGCTGTGGATTTTGCCAAATCCCACCTGGGCGTCGACCTCCTCCTGGGAGAGTGGGTGCGCCGCGATGCAGCCATATCGCAGGCTGTCGGCATGTTGCCCCACTCCGTTATCATTCGCACAGCCGCGCCCTTCATGAATTTGACCAGGTGGGAGTCTTGGGAGGATTATTATGCTTCGCTAAAAAGCCATTACCGCAGCGACCATAAGCGGCTTTGGCGTCGACTTTCTGAAATTGACACCGTTTCCTTGGACACGGTGAGGACGAACGATGACTTCGAGGAAACTCTTGCCTGGATGTTCGTACAAAAAGAGGCCTGGGTTGACCGCACGCAAACCAAATCCTCGTTTGTCGTCTCTGAGGCCTACCAAAATTTTCTGCACGCGGTTCTGAAAGACGCCCTTGCAGCCGATCAGCTGCAAATGACGGTGCTGCGCCTTGGCGGCAAAATTATCGGAGCGCAAATGGCGTTGCTCGCCGGCAAATGCGTTGAATGTTTTTTCGTCGCCTACGACCGGGAATATCGAAAATATGGACCGGGCCGGCTCTTGGGGGAGGAAGTTATCAAAAGGTCCTATGCGCTCGGTATGGAGGTCTGCGATTACCGATTGGGAAAAGAGACCTACAAGTATACCTGGGCGACCGGCGAGGTCGACGTGGGGAAATACCTTTGGGCATGCAGCCTTTGGGGCCAAGTTTATGTGGCTTGGCGGAATACCAAATGGCGCCGGGTGGGTCTCCAAAACTTGCGGAAAAGGCTTTCCTCAAGTTTCAGTCGGCGGACCGACAAGGTCGCCGAAGCCAACTAAGACCCTAGGCTCTTCGCGCTCAGGCCTTCAGCGAATCATATAGACCTTGCGCACGGTCTCGTGCACCCTGCAGGTTCCCTTCCAGCCTTTTGGAAAAAACGCGGCCGTGTCCGGCTCGATCTCGATAATTTCACCGGACTCGTGGGTGTAGGTGCAGCGCCCCGCCAGAAAATGACACATTTCATCTTCTGTCACATGGCAGTTCCAAAATCCGGGCGTGCAGATCCAAAGGCCGCTTTCCGGGCTGCCGTTCGGGCCCTTGTGCAGCAGAACACCATAGGTGTGGCTTTGCCCCTCAATCATTGTGGGGATGGGTCCCCAATCCTTCAGGTCGGAGACATCCAAGGGATCTCGCAATATCGGGGTGGCAGGGGGGGAAGTTTTTTTTGGTGCGGCCATAAGACGACGTTCTAACCTGTTTATTCTCAGCGAATCATATATCAGCGAAACATGTAAATGCAGCGCAGGCTTTCCTGCACTTCCACGTCACCGGTCCAGCCTTCGATAAAGTGCACCACCGTGCCGGGAGTAACCTCAATTGCCTCGCCGCTCTCAGCCCGGTATGTGGCGCGGCCGGATACAAAATGGCACAGCTCGTCGCGGGGCAGAACCAAATGCCAACTGCCGGGTGTGCAGACCCAAATACCGGCTTCCGGCAGACGGTTTTCCGCCCCGGCCCAAAGGAGCCGTCCGCTGTTTTTCGAGCGGCCGTCTATGGGCTCCATGTGATCGCCCCAATCCACCAGATCATCGGCCCAAGTCGAGGCCTTGTGAATGTGGGGTGCGGAAGACTTTAGGTGTGCGCTCATGGGTGACTCAGCCCGCTAAAAACCCATTCAGCAACTCGGCTGCCTTGGTCGGGCCGTGCCGTGACTTCATGTGGGCCGATGTTGTCGCCAGTTTGGCCTTCATATCTTGATCGGATAGCAGCTTTTCAATGCTCGCGATCAACTCATGCTCCTGCCAGTTGGAGCGATGCATCTTGATGCCATGACCCGTGTCGGCAACGCGGGTGGCATTGTCGTGCCCGTCCCAAACGTAGGGCATGATGATCGCCGGTTTGCCGAAATAAAGGCATTCGGTAAAACTGTTATTGCCCCCATGGTGAATCACGCCATCGACCTGTTCGATCACCGACGGCTGCGGATACCAGGACTCGATGTGCACATTTGACGGCAGATCCTGGCCGTACTGATCCTTATAGTCGCCCACATTGATCAGCGCCCGGACCGGCATCTGGCCCAAAGTATCGATGATGCGTTTGAGCAAGCCCACATCACCGGCGCCCAAGCTGCCAAAACTCACGTAAATAACGGGCTTATCGTTGTTGTCGCCAAATTCCGGCATGCGATAAGCCTCTTCTTGGCGCACGCAGCCCTCTAGATACTGAAAGCACGCGGGATCCAAGGCTTCACTGCGGGTGAACTTAACCGGTTCGGGATAGAGCATCAGGTTCATATGGGGCGAGGCTTCGAAGAACTGTCCGATGGGATAGGCCGCCTCGCCGCAGTCCGCCAGAAAGGCGTTGAAGTCATCGTGGATCGGCTTGATCACCTCTTCGAAGCGAGCCCGGTATTTAGCGTGGCAATCCCGGTCGTCTTGACTGCAGCCGGACAGGTGCGGCGGAATGGCGGGATCTTCAATTTCGTTTTCCGAGCAGGATATAATGCGCACCCAGGCGCAGTCTCGTTCCTTGGCATAGCGCTTGATGGCGGGAAACAGAATTACATTATCCACACAGACCAAATCCGGTTTCACCCGATCTAAAACGCCGGGCAAATCTTTTTCCGCCCATTTTGCCGAATCCACGATGGCTTCCCAGCAGTCGCGGACATAGTTATCGATTTGCTCATAAGGCGTTTTGCCGAAATTAGGAATGTGACCATTGATAAAGTCTTCCCAAAACTTGGCCATTTCCTCGGGTGGCATGGGCTCGGACAGGTTCACGGCATGGGTTTCAAAGCCATAGCCTTGATAGACCTCCAAAAAGCCCGGGTCGGACAAAAAGACCGCCTTGTGGCCTAATTTTTCGCAGGCCTGAGCGATGCCGACGGAATTCAAGGCTGGGCCAAAGGCGGCTTCCGGAAAAAATGCGATGGTTTTTTGCGACATATGATTCGTCTCCCTTGACCGATCCCCGAAATCTACTTCTATACCTATTCCCTAAACCCGTTCCAGTAAGGGTAGCTTCTCCGGCCGGCGACATTGCCGGTTCCAATTGAGAGATATCTTATCTCCGTTTCGGCCAGGGTGAGCTGTACATTTGTCGTCAATTCGGGTCTCGTGACGGCAGATTTTGAATAGGCGTCGGCTGGCCCGCATCATGCGCCACTTAATCGAAAGGCGGGGACCAATTCCGCTGGAACGTAAGGATTTTGGCCGATTTTGAGACGGCGATAAAGTAAAAAGATTGTATTAATTCATACAAAAGTACATTTATTGACAGAATTAAATTGGAAGGGAAAAGGCTGGATCCCGTGTTTCCGGCAGCGACTTCGTGATCAGTGGGCCACTTGCCGGCAAGTACTTCGCCATGAATCTCTTCTCTATGAGTCTTTTCTCAATGAGCCCCTTGGCGGTGGGCGCCTTATCTCCGTGTCAGGCGACGGTGGGCGAGGGTGCGCATTTTGGTAACTTCCGACATGCTGCCCTTGGCTGCTTGAATATGGTCGGTCATGGCCGCGGCGGCCTCGTGCATGTCGCCTTTTTGGATGGCGCGAAGGATTTTGAGGTGCTGGCGCAACGACGCCTGCATGGATCGCCGGTCCAAATAGGTCTCGAATTCGGGCAGGCGACGCAAATGGGTCTGTTGCCGAATGGCTTGAGCAATGAAGCGGTTCCCGCAACAGTCGGCGATCGTATTGTGGAAGTCCTCATCAATCTCGAAATAATTGGCGGCAGATTTGGTGAAAATCCCCTCGCCACAGATATGCTCGTGGGTGGCAATCACAGCCATCAAGCGCTTATGAGGAATTTCAAAGCCTGGCTCCAAAATTGCCGCCGGTTCCAGTATCATGCGAAAGCGATGATTTTCCGCGATCGAGGCTTCATCTGAGAGCACGGAGCTAAAGGCCCAGGCATGGCCGGCGGATTTTGCCACCAACCCATGCTCGGCCATGCGGCTCAAGACCTTGGTTATCACCGTCCGATTCACACCATAACGGTGAACCAGCTCTGCTACTGATATGTGAGCTCCTAAAATATTGGCAAAGCGCTCCTGGGCGATCTGACGGTAGAGCCGCTCACTTTCCGAGTCGGGCAGCTCGGCAGGGTCGACGGTCAAATCCTCCGCCGGCACGCAAAGATAAAATCCTTGATTTGGCTCGGATTTAACCAGACCCAAGGCTTCCAATTGCCGCAACACCCGCCGGGCCGGCGACCGGGACACACCCAATGCGTTCGCCAGCCATTGTTCGCCAATGTGAAAACCAAGGGGCACCTGCGCCTGTCGCAGGACATCTAAAGCCTGGCGTGTCAGTTCTGATTTCACCATGGGGATAACGTCAGCAAACCTTCCTATAGGAGAGAGAATTATAGGTGATTTCACATGCTCTGCCAAAAACATAATAAAAAAGGGACATGTAAAAATCTAATTAAGTTTATTTGACCGCACTCTATTCGCTCTTAGGGTATGTTGGCGGAGGACTAAGCCAATCGAATTGCGTTAAAGAGGGAGTGCTGGTAGACTAAGTTCTTTTATTTCCCCAAAAAAATAAGCCAAAAATGAAAAGGGAGGTCTCCGTAAATGTTACAATTGAGCAGAGATGACCTGATCCAGGCCTATAGCCGCATGCGCACTATCCGGGAATTCGAGGATCGGGTTCACGAAGAATTCGCGACCGGTAAGATTCCCGGTTTTGTTCACCTTTACGCGGGCGAGGAGGCCTCGGCCGTCGGGGTGTGTATGCACCTCAACGATCAAGACTACATTGCCTCTACTCACCGAGGTCATGGCCATTGCATTGCCAAGGGCTGTGACGTGGAAGCCATGATGAAGGAGATTTATGGCCGCGGCGACGGCTTGTGCGGCGGTAAGGGCGGCTCCATGCACATCGCCGACCTCTCCAAAGGCATGATGGGCGCTAACGGCATCGTTGGCGGTGGGCCACCGCTTATTTGCGGCGCGGCTTTATCGGCCAAGACCCTGGGCACGGGCGGTGTTGCCATCGCCTTTGTGGGAGATGGCGGTTCTAACCAGGGCACGACCCTGGAGTCTTATAACCTTGCCAAGGTCTGGGACCTGCCCGCCGTTTTTGTGGTGGAAGACAACGGCTACGCTGAATCCACGGCCAGCGCCTGGTCGGTCGGCGGCAGCCAGGTCAAACGGGCCGCGGGCTTTGGCATGCCCGGTGTCGAGGTCAACGGCCACGACTTTTTCGCCGTTTACGAGGCCGCGAAGGATGCCATCGATCGAGCCCGCGATGGGGGCGGACCATCGCTCATTCACTCCCGCCTGGACCGGCACTACGGCCACTTTGAAGGAGATGCCCAAACTTACCGTGCCGATGGTGAACAGGACCGCCTCAAGGCGGAGACTGATTGCCTGGCAATCTTCCGTCAAAAAGTGATGGAAACCTCTCTGCTCGATGCATCAACATTGGACGACATCGACAAAGAGGTCGCTTCTCAAATCGGCCACGCCGTGACCGCATCGGAAAGTGCTCCGCCGCCCAAAGCGGACAAGCTCTTGACCGATGTTTATTTGTCTTATTGAGGGAGGCAGTCATGGCTAAAAAATCCTATCGACAAGCCGTCAACGAAGCCATTGCCCAAGAGATGCGCCGGGATAACCGCGTGATCGTGATGGGTGAAGACAACGCCGGTGGCATGGGCGCCCCTGGTGAGGACGATGCTTGGGGCGGCGTTCTGGGCGTTACCAAGGGCTTGATGCCCGAGTTCGGGCGCGAGCGTGTGTTGGACACGCCGATCAGCGAAAGTGCCTTCATCGGCGCGGCGGCCGGTGCCGCGGCAACCGGCTTGCGTCCGGTGGCCGAGCTGATGTTTGTGGACTTCATGGGGGTCTGCTTCGATCAGATTTTTAATCAAGCGGGCAAGTTCCGCTACATGTTCGGTGGCAAGGCGGTTACGCCCCTGGTGGTGCGTACGATGTATGGGGCCGGCTTTCGCGCCGCCAGCCAGCACAGTCAGTGCCTCTATCCCATTTTCACCCACACCCCCGGCCTGAAGGTTGTGCTGCCGTCCTCGCCTTATGAGGCCAAGGGCCTTATGACCCAGGCCATTCGGGACGACGATCCGGTGATCTTTTTTGAGCATAAGGTGCTTTACGATGTGGAGGAAGAGGTTCCCGACGAGGCCTATACCATCCCCTTCGGCGAGGCCAATCTGACCCGCGAAGGGGATGACGTGACCATCGTCGCCCTGGGTCGAATGGTCGGCTTTGCCAATGAAGCGGCGGATGCTCTGGAAAAGGACGGGGTCTCCTGCACCGTGGTGGATCCGCGAACGACCTCGCCCCTGGACGAGGACACCATCCTGGAATGTGCCGAGGAAACGGGCCGTGTCGTGGTGGTGGACGAGGCCAATCCTCGTTGCAGCATGGCAACGGACATCTCGGCCCTGATCGGGCAGAATGTCTTCGGCGCTTTGAAGGCGCCGGTCAAGATGGTGACCCCGCCGCACACGCCGGTCCCCTTCGCGCCCGAGCTGGAGGATGCCTACATCCCCAGCGTTGGCGCCATCAAGGCGGCCGCAAAAGAGGTGGCGGAGTACGCTCGATGAACGACGCCATTCAAGCGATCACCATGCCCAAGTGGGGCCTTGCCATGGACGAAGGCACAGTGGTCGCTTGGCTGGCCGAGGAAAACAGCCTTATCGAGACCGGGCAAGAAGTCGTGGAAATCGAGACGACAAAAATCACAAATGTGTTCGAAGTGCCCTTTGGCGGTCCCTTGCGCCGCCGGGTCGCGCAGGAAGGAGAAACTCTGCCAGTCGGGGCCTTACTCGGGCTTGTTGCGGATGCCGAGGTGAGCGAGGCCGATTTGGATGCCTTCATTGAAGCCTTCAACGCCAACTTCGTGCAACAGGCAGCGGAAGCCGAGGAGGCGGCACCCGAGGCGCAGCCCATCGCTGCCGACGGTTTCGAGCTCTACCATCTGCGTATGGGCACCCCGGGCGCGGGCGCTGCACCGATCATTCTGGTGCATGGCTTCGGTGGTGACTTGGTCTCCTGGCTCTTCAACCAGCCGGTTTTGGCTCAGGACCATGATGTCCTGGCGTTGGATCTGCCGGGCCACGGCCGGGCCGTCAAGGACCTGGGCGAGGGCGGCCTGCCGGCTTTGACCCGGGCGCTGGCCGGCTACATGGACGCATTGGAGTTGGATAAAGCCCATCTGGTCGGCCATTCCATGGGGGGCGCCGTTGCCGTGAACATGGCGCTGCAACAGCCCCAACGGGTGAGCGGCCTGACCTTGCTTGCCCCAGCGGGCATGGGCCCGGAAATCAACATGGACTTCATCCAAGGCTTTTGCCAAGCCGCCAAGCGTAAGGAGATGCGCGCCGCGCTGGAGTTCTTGGTGGCCAACCCGGAGCTGATCAGCCGGGATATGATCAACGAATCCCTCAAGTACAAACGCCTGGATGGGGTGACGGCGGCCTTGGACCGCCTCTCCAAGGATCTGTTTCCGGATGGCAGGCAACTGACTTTCAGTGATGTGGATTTAGCAGGTCTTACCGTACCCATGACTGTGATTTGGGGCGAAGCGGATCGGATTTTACCCATAACCCAGGCGGCGCATTTGCCGGCGTCTGCTGCCGTCCACCGCCTGCCGGATGTGGGTCATCTGCCCCATATGGAAGCCACTGCCGAGGTGAACCGCCTGATCCTATCTTCTTTGGAGGGTTAGAAGGGGGCGATGCCCCTAACCCGTGGGCAGGCCGACCAAGCGGCGGAAATCTTCCGATCGCAGTGAGACATCGTCACCGGATAGCTCGCCGGCGGCGTCCGAACAGAGCCAGGCGATGGCCCGGGCTGGCCAGTCGGCTGGGATGTGCACGGCCGGATCCAGTTGGCTGACCGGATTGATGCCTGATTGTTTGATGGCCACCTGCATGTCCGTTGCGACCGTGCCGGGGCTCAAACCCACTACGCGAATGCCCTTGTCGAAGACTTCCTTGTGGGCGCAGCGGGTCAGGGACAGGGCGCCGGCCTTGCTGGCGCAATAGTGGCTCCAGCCCTCGAGCGCGCTGCTAGCCGCGCCGGAGCTGACATTCACAACCACGCCACGACCCTGCTTTTCCATGACCGGAATGGCGGCGCGTAGGCCGTAATAGACCCCTTTCAGATTGATATCGATCGCCCGGTCCCAGTCCGCCGGGTCCGATTGGGCAAGCCGGGCAATGGGCTCGATCACGCCGGCATTGTTCACCAGGATATCCAGCCGGCCATAGGTCTCGACCGCCGTGTCGACCAGCTTTTGGACACCGTCATAGCGGCTGACATCGCAGGCCATCGCCAAAGCTTGGCCACCCTTTTCCT
Source organism: Pseudomonadota bacterium (assembly GCA_039028695.1). Taxonomy (GTDB): domain Bacteria; phylum Pseudomonadota; class Alphaproteobacteria; order Kiloniellales; family Kiloniellaceae; genus JANQKX01. The sequence continues at coordinate 1,661 of JBCCHN010000047.1, read as the reverse complement.
GGATGTCCTTGGCCAGCGCGGCAAGGGCTTCCTGGTCTCGGGCGGCCAGCACGACGGCTGCGCCACACTGGGCCAGCTCACGCGCTGTGGCGGCGCCAATGCCTCGGCTCGCGCCGGTTACGATGGCCACTTGGCCGGTTAAGTCTACCATGGCGTTCCCTTATGGTCGGAGGCGTTATGCGCTATCGACAGCCTTGCTTTGGCCCGCCCGGGCCGTTTCAAGGCATGCTTTCAGATAATCGCCATAACTCCGTTCCACAAGAACCTTAAAGCCGGTCGGCTCTCTATGGCGCAGCAGGACGACGCGTCGGCCAAAAAACGAGGTAAAGCTGGCGCCCTCTTCAGGAAAGGCGGCGGGTCTGAGGTCCAGGGGCGTGCCCTGGGCCATGACCTCCAAAACCTCGGGGCCGGAGAGGTCAAAGCCCTCATAGGCATCGCTGACCTCAATAATGGAGAGGTCGGACCTTGCCACAGCCCCTTCAATCATTTCATTCAGGGACTGCTCTACCCGGTTTTCTCCTAAGAACATCCAGTGATCCGGCCCCACCCGCATGGCGACCCAGGGACCCTCCGCCAACTGGCTGTTGGTGGCCTGGGGCAGGGGCAACCCCATTTGGTGACAAAAATCGGTAGCGGTTTCCGGCAAGGCCCTCAGGTCGAGAACCAAAGGCGGCTGATTGCGATCTATCTGGACATCGTAAGCCATCTTATGAACGCAGCCTTTCCCCCGCCGGATCATGGAAAATGGGGTCGGTCACGGTGGCGCCGATCACCTGTTCTTTTAACCTTATGAAGACCCTTTCCCCATGACGAGCCCCGCCATTGGATAGCATGCCCAGGGCCACGACCCGTACGCTTGCGGCGCTCCAGGTGCAGGCGCTGACAAAGCCTTCGGTGCGCTCCTTGCGGCCACCCGGCGTGATGGGGCTGCCTTCGGGAACAAAGTCATTGGGATCGTCGATCAGGAGGCCCACCAGCTCGCGGCGGGCCCCGCCGCCGGCCCGTCGAATTTCCAGGGCGCGTTTGCCAAGGAAATCGGGCTTTTTCTTCGAGATCATCCAGCCCAGGCCCAAATCATAGGGATCGGCGGTACCGTCCACTTCGTGCCCCAGGGACAAAAAGCCCTTTTCTACCCGCAAGAGGTGGCTGGTTTCCGAGCCCACCGGGGTGATGCCAAAGGGCGACCCGGCGGCCATTACCTTTTCCCACAGTGCCGCGCCCTGACGGGCAGGTACATTGATCTCATAGCTGAGCTCGCCGGTAAAGCTGACCCGAAACACGCGCGCCGGCAGGCCCGCGACCTGCCCCTCGCGCATGGCCATGAAGGGAAAAGCCTCGCGCGCCAGGTCGATGTCGGTGCCCAGGACCGCCATGAAGTCCCGCGCCAGGGGGCCGCAGACCGTGGCATTGGCCCATTGCTCCGTCACCGGCGTGACCCAGACCCGCCAATCCGGCCGCTCCACCTGCAAAATCTCCTCCAGATGCCGGTAAACGCTATCCGCGTGGCCGGTCGAGGTGGTCATGAGATAGTGGTCGTCTCCCAATTTAAAGGTGACACCATCGTCCAAGATCAGCCCGTCGTCGGTCAGCATCAGACCGTAGCGGCCGCGTTGCGGCTTTAAGTTTGCCCAGTCGTTGGTATAGACCAACTCCAACAGTTT
>JBCCHN010000046.1:0-33898 GCA_039028695.1 Pseudomonadota bacterium | reverse complement strand
TGAGCAATCAGCAGTGAGACGGCTGATTATGAATGATAGTCACTGGCTGCATGACTTAGATACAATCCTGTTTGGGCGCGGTGGGCACCCCTTGGTCGGAAAAGGCCCTTACCTTGATGGGCCGGGCCTCGCCCACCAGCTTGAAGGTTGCACTCGCCCAGCTGAGGCGAGGGGCCGCCATGACCTTTGATGAAGCCATGCAGATGGAGTTTCAGTTGAGTCAGGTTTTTTTGGGCAAGGATGACCTTTATGAGGGCATTCGGGCCGCTGTGGTGGATAAGGACCGATCGCCCTCATGGCGTCCGGACCGTTTGCACCTGGTGACCGACGAACAGGTTGAAAGCTACTTTGATGGGTCTGGTAGCCGCTTGATCTTCGATTAGCACGACCGTTTGGCTGGTTTGGGAGACTGTAATGGGAAAGATCGCTTTTATCGGCTTGGGTAACATGGGGCTTCCCATGGCCCGAAACCTCATCGCCGCAGGTTATACGGTGTCCGGTTTCGATGTGGTAGCAGAGGCCTTGACGGCAGCTGCCGGCGATGGGGTTCGGGTTTGTGCCTCGGTGCGTGAGGTGGTGGGCGATGCGGAAACGGTGATCACCATGCTACCGGCCGGTGAACACGTACGTGCGGTCTACCAAGGCGCAGACGGTATTGCTGAAAATGCGCCAAAGGGTTGCCTTTTCATCGATAGCTCAACGATTGACGTGGACAGCGCACGGGCGGTTCATGACGTGGCCACGGCGGCTGGCCAGATGATGCTGGATGCGCCGGTCTCCGGCGGTGTTGCCGGGGCGGCGGCGGGGACCCTGACCTTTATGGTGGGCGGAGAAGACGCGGCCTTTGAGCGGGGGCGGGCCCTGTTCGAGATTATGGGGCGAAACGTGGTCCATGCCGGCGGTGCCGGGGCCGGTCAGGCCGCAAAGGTCTGTAACAATATGATTCTGGGAATCTCGATGATTGCCCTGGCTGAATCTTTTACTTTGGGCAAAAAGTTGGGTTTGGCGCCGGAGAAGCTCTTTGAGATCTCGTCCAAATCATCCGGTTCCTGTTGGGCCATGCTCAATCATGTTCCGGTTGCCGGGCTGGTCGAAACATCGGCCGCCGATCGGGACTTTCAACCGGGCTTTGCCACCGCGATGATGCACAAGGACTTAAAACTTTCCCAGGCGGCCGCTGCCTCGGTGGGGGCGGCCACGCCCTTGGGCGCTCAGGCCACGGCGCTCTATACCATGCATGTGAACGCGGGCCATGGGGAATTGGATTATGCGTCAATCATTAAGCTGGTTGATGAAGAATGAATGGCCAAGCCAAGGGGGCGAGTTTGCGCCGACGATCATCCTAACATACCGATAGAATTTTCATAAAATTCAATTAAAAACAATGATGTAAAAGCTTGTGCTGTTAAGCAAACCTTAAGCTCACAGCAGTAACTTGGCCGTCAATTATTCCGTTTTTGAGAAGATTTTGAAGCGAGGATATCGTGAAGGCCGCCTATCTTGAAATTATCACTTTGGTTGAGCGCCTCCACCGACAGTGTCTGGAGGTGGTCAAGGCCGAATTAGAGCGACGCGGTATCCGCGACCTCAACAACGTTCAAGCCCTGATCCTTTATAACATCGGGACCGAAGAGCTTTCTGTCGGTGAGTTGACCCAGCGGGGTTACTACCTTGGATCCAACGTTTCCTATAACGTAAAAAAGATGGTCGAAAACGGCTATCTGATCCAAGAACGCTCTCCCCATGATCGCCGTTCCTTTCATGTGCGGGCATCGGAGAAGGGGGCTGAAATCTATCAGGGCGTAAGCCAGCTTTTCGACCGCCACGCGGATATGCTGTCTAATGACCAGTTGCCCGAGGCGACCCTGGCGGAGGCCAACAAAGCCCTGCGGCGCCTGCAGCAGTTCTGGTCTACGTCGAGCCATTACAGCGTGCGGACCATTAATGCCGCCTAGATCATAATCGACAGGCTTTCATTTTTTGAAAGGGCCTCCGGATCATCCGGGGGCCCTTTTTTTATGCCGGCATTTTGTCTTACGGCGTTTTTGCAACAGCTCAGCAGATCGCCGCGAAAAGCCTTGCAAGGCAGCGGCGGGCCACACTTGAATTAATCCATACTTTTTTGCGGTTTGATCCGATCAATTTGGTCGGATGAGGCCAGCTCAGTACTCTTTTGTTTTTTTGGGAAGGGGGAAGTGCAGATGTTTCTTCAGTTGCTCGTGGGCGCCCTGTTGATCGTTGCGACGGTTTTTATTCACGCCTTGGCCTTGGAAGGCATCATGCGGGCCATTTTGCATTTTAAGCTGGAATGGGAGGCTCGTTGGCGGTCGCTGGTTTTCTCCCTGACGATCTTGGCCATCTTTTTTGCCCATGTGGTGGAGGTCTGGGTCTGGGGTGTCTTTTATTACTTCATTGAGGAGGTCCCTAATCTGGAGACGGCCCTTTATTTTTCCACGGTCAGTTTCACCACGGTTGGTTACGGCGATGTCACCCTTTCCGAGGATTGGCGCCTGTTGGGAAGCTTTGAGGCCGCCAACGGCATGATGCTCTTTGGATGGAGCACGGCCTTTTTATTTGAGGTCATACGGCGCACCTATAAGCAATTGGGTGTGGGACGCGAAAGAGGCGGCGCAGCGCCAGGGGCAAATTCGGCGTGACGTCGAGCGATAGGAGCGCGACAATGAGGTGTTTTGTTAATGAACGGAAGGATCGTCAAGTGAGGCAGAATCGAAACGGCATGGGTGTCACCGTCGCCGGGCCGCTAGTGCTTGCGCTTTTTGTTCTTGCTCTGGGAACCGGTCCTTTGGGTGTCTCTTTCCAGCAAGCAAGGGCGCAAAATTTGGAAGCGCCGGTGGAACTGACGATGCCCGACGGCCGCGCGGTGGTGCTCTATCCGGACCGAACCTGGGAGTTTAAGCGCCCAGCCGCGACCCTGAAACAAGATACGGTCAGCGTGGACGAATTGGTGACCCAACCCTCAAAATATAAGGGTGAAAAGGTTGTGGTCACAGGCAATATCTTCCGACTTCTGGGGGCCTATAGATTGCAAACGCCCGACGGCAAAAACAATATCGTGGTTGATGTCAAGGATGTTCGCCGGGCCGACCAGATCAAGCTAAGGGACTTTTTTAAAGAGGGTGGTTTTACGAGTTCCATCAAGGCGCAGATCACCGGTACCGTTGAAACGGGTACGGTGACAAATCGTTTTAAGGCGTCGGAAATCCTTTTTATTGAATAGGACTCCTTGTTGGACAGCGCCATTTCGCCCATAGGCTGAAGTGACAAACGGCGTCGGCGATGTTAAAATTCGACGTTATGAAAAACGCTCCTGAGATACCGGACCGGATGCTCGCCAAATGGCAGCGGGTGGTGGATATCCTGGCGCGCCTTGTTGATGCGCCCTCGGGTTTGATCATGAAGATGAACCCGCCGCAGCATGATGTCTTCGTCACCAGCGCCAGCGAAGGAAATCCCTATACGACCGAGACGACCTTCACGCTGAACACCGGTCTATATTGTGACACGGTCATGGCCGAGCGGGATCTTTTGGTGGTCCCCGATGCCCGGGAAGACCCCTTGTGGAACAAAAATCCCGACCTGAAGCATGGCATGGTTTTTTACATGGGCTATCCCCTGACATGGCCCGATGGGTCCCTTTTCGGGACGATTTGTGTATTGGACCGACAGAACAATCAAAGGGCCCTGGAATACAAAGAACTGTTGGATGAGTTTCGCGAGGTCATTGATAGCGATTTGCGGCTATTGGTGGAGTTGTGCGAGCGCGAACGGGTCGAAAAGGCCCTTCAGGCCGCCCATGATCATTTGGAAGAGCGAGTGGTGGAGCGGACCAAGGAACTATCCCGGGTCAATGAGGAGCTGTGGCGGCAGATTGCCCAACGGGAAAAGACTGAAGCCGCACTGCGGGAGCGGGAGGCCGAGTTGGAAGAGACCAACACCGCGTTAAAGGTTCTGTTGGCGCAGGTCGAGGCGGCCAAACACGACGCGGAAGAAAAGGTTGTCTGGAACATCAATGAGCAAATTGCCCCTTATGTGGACAAGCTCAAAGGGCTCGGGCTTGGCGGTAAGGCGGAGTCCTACCTGTCTATATTGGATGGTAATCTTAAGGATATCTCGGCTCAGTTTCCCAACAGTCTGGCCAGTAAATTTTCCAGCCTGACGCCAACCGAGATTGAGGTGGCCAAGCTTATCCGGGTCGGCAAGACCACCAAGGAAATTGCCGGTATCATGTGTACTGCCAAGAGCACAATCGATTTTCACCGCAACAATATTCGCAAAAAAGTTGGAATTAACAGCTCAAATGTAAGCCTGCGTAGTTATCTTACGACCCTGCCTTAACGCAAATCCGGCGATCTCTGTCCATTTCCTCCATAGTGTGGGGTTTTTCCCCATACTCACCCCCCAATAAACCATTCTGTGCGGTTCACGGAACCCTTGTTAGCCTTCTTGGATGGGCTCGTCGTCGCCTCGTCGGGAAAACATAAGAAGGAGGCAGGCGATTGGTTCGGGGGATGAGTTTGGGAGAGGCGTCTTCGCAAGGAAGGATCGCCTTGATCTCAAGCACCAATTCGTTACGCGGGGCCGCTTCCCTTCAAATGTGCCCTGCTTGGGAGGAACGTCATGAATAGGTGGATGTCTACGTCGATTGGCTGTTTGGCAGTTGCCGGCTTAGCCGTCGGGGCGGTGAGCGAGACATTGGGAACGGGGCTAACGTCCTGGCAATCTGGCTTGAATAACAACCGATTGGTCCAGATTCAGGAGGAAGGGGGCGTTCAGGAAGATTCAGGCAAAGTTGAAGTGGCCTATTTTGCAAACTCGTCCTTCCGGGTCACCTCTCCGCGGGGACTTTCAGTGTTGGTCGACCCCTGGCGCAACGATCCATCGGGAGCCTGGGGCCTTTGGTATCGCGTTGATTTCCCGGCCGCGGAAGTGGATATCGGATTGTCGACCCATGCCCACTTTGATCACGATGCCTTGGACAAAATCGATGCCAACATGCTGCTCGACCGTATGGCTGGCAGTTTTGAGTTGGGAGATGTGAAGATTACCGGCATTGCGGACAAGCACCAATGCGTTGCGCCAGGCATCGTTCCTTGGACCGACGCCGTGAAGCAATTCGAAGGTCGTGAAGAGATCTGCCCGCCGGCCAACTTCCGTCACATGGATAATAGCCTCTATATCATCGAAACCGGTGGTATGAAGTTTTTGATGTGGGGCGACAATCGTCCCGAGCCCCCTCAGGAAGTTTGGGACAAGATCGGTGAAGTAGATGTGGTATTTGTGCCCGTGGACGGCTCGGAGCATATTCTTGACTACGCTCAAGCAGATAGTGTTGTGGAGAAATCCGGCGCCAAGATCGCCATCCCGCACCACTACTTGGTTCCACAGACCACCTTCGTGACCTCGACCCTGCAGCCGGCCACCGAGTGGGCTGAGACCCATGAGCATACCATGCTGGATGGGCCGAGTGTTGAAATCTCTCCGGCCGACTTAGAAGGTAAAAAGGGACATGTTTACTACTTCGGTTCTCATAATATGGTGAAGATGTAGTTTTCTACTAAACTTAGCGACAATGTTTAACATCGTTGCAGCGGCGCGCGGGCGGACTGTCACTGGCTCGCGCGCCATTTTTTTTCCCAGATTTGCGAAATTGGGTAGGTGCGTCGGATCAAAGCGGGCCTTTCTGGCGGCGATGATTAGCCTTGCCTTTGTCCTTTGTTTTGTTGCCACGGCAGTTGCTCATTTTCAGTTAAACGTCAATATCCGCGTCATTCATATTGAACACTTGGAACAAGGCCTCAGAGTCTATTTGCGCCTGCCGGCGCCTTATGTCCTCGCGCAGATGATTGGCGAGGAAGGAGAGGAGGGGCTGCCCGCACCGGCGCCCTATACCTATAACCGAATAGAGGGCGACCAGCTTCAGCATTACATCGATTTTGATGCACTGGCCGAAGATCCCATCGGCTTGGGGGAATTGGCCGTTAAAGGACATCGCCTTACCGGCAACGGGGTCGAGTTGGCGCCCATGGTGGAGCAAGTCGGTTTGCACAGCAGCGATGACCAACCGCCCTTCGCCACCTTGGCGGAAGCCAAGGCGGCCTTTGCAGTGCCCCTGTGGCAAGGAGTTGGTCAAGAGGTCTATGTGGGCGACACGGTTTTGGATGTCTTGCTGACTTATCCGAGCAGCGGTTCGGTTTATGATGTTACCCTTTCTAGTCAATTTGATCCGGGTTTAGAAAAACAGGATGAAACCGCCAACTTAATTATCGACCATTTTCCCGGCAGTTCGCAGGTCTTTCGCATCACCGGTCTGATGGCGGAACCGGTGAAAATTAGTCATTCTCCCTGGGCAGCGGCTTGGACCTTTGTTGTGGAGGGGGTGCGCCATATCCTGGAGGGCACCGACCATGTGCTTTTCGTGGTTTGCCTGACCTTGGGCGCTTTGAGCTTGGGAAGCCTTCTGTGGCTGGCGACGGGCTTTACCGTGGGACACAGCGTCACCCTGGCCATGGGCTTTTTTGGCCTGTTGCCCACGGCGCCATGGTTTGTGCCGGGTGTGGAAACCGGCATCGCATTGTCGATTATCTATATGGCCGTTTTGGCCCTGGCCCAGAAGGAAAGCCGTTTCACCATTATCGTAACGGCCTTCTTGGGCTTGCTCCACGGGATGGGTTTTTCCTTTGTGCTGCGGGAAATTTTACAAGTGGACGGCCCAGACGTTTGGCAATCCCTGCTGGCTTTTAATGTGGGTGTCGAAGTCGGCCAGGTGCTCATTATTCTGGTCCTGTGGCCGGTGTTTTATTTGGTCCGCACGGGCCGTCCGAAACTCTGGCCGGCGACAAAGATCATAGTGGCGGTGCCTTGCATCGTGGTCGCGGCCATGTGGACGGGCCAGCGTGCTGTAATGTTCATGAATGCACTATGAGGCCAGGGTAACGATCCCTGATCCACGGCAATTCGGGTGAGATGGCCTCCTTGGCCTCTAATAGAGCTTTTCTTTGTAGGAAAGATCTATGCCCTTGTCCGCGTCCTCGGCGTCAATACCTTCCACCTGATCGGCAATCATCGTACCCAGAGTTGGGAAGGTACGGCGCTCAATATGGCGGCCAGGGTCCCACAGGTGTGATCGCATCAGGGCCTTGGCGCAATGCAGAAATGCTTCCTCGACCTCAACGATGATCCCGGCCAGGGGTGCTTTGCCCTGTGCGGAAAGGGGGGCGAGCAGCTCCTGGTCGGTGGTGAGACGAGCCCGGCCGTTAACGCGCAGGGTCTCGTTCATGCCGGGAATGAAAAAGATCAAGGCCACATGAGGGTTCTCCAAAATGTTGGAGAACGTATCGAGCTTGCGATTGCCGGGCCGATCAGGAATGAGAAGGCGACAATCGTCCAAAACGGCAACGAAGCCTGGCGCTTCTCCCCGCGGACTTACATCGGCGGGCCCCGATGCCTGAGACGATCCGATCACCAGGAAAGGCGAGGCCGCGATAAAGTTACGGCAGTGACGATCCAGCCGCTTCAATGTCTTTTTCTGAACGATATCCCGCGGCTTGCCGTAGTGTTCCTCCAAGGCCGACCTGCTGGTGAGATCAAAGGGTGGCACGAGGCTGTCTCTCCCTATCCACTTAACAAGCCCTATCCACTTTACATGAAGGCCTGAATACCGGTTTGGGCGCGACCCAGGATCAGCGCATGGATGTCATGGGTGCCTTCATAGGTATTGACGGCCTCCAAATTCATGGCGTGGCGGATCACATGATACTCATCAGCAACCCCGTTGCCGCCGTGCATGTCCCGCGCCATGCGGGCAATGTCCAAAGACTTGCCTGCGGAATTGCGTTTGTTGAGGGAAATCAGCTCGGGCGCGGCCTTGCCGTCGTCCATGAGACGGCCCATGCGCAGACAAGATTGCAGGCCGATGGTGATTTCAGTTTGCATGTCCGCTAGTTTTTTCTGAATAAGCTGGTTGGCCGCCAAACTCTTGCCGAACTGCTTGCGCTCAAGAGTATAGGTCCGGGCCGCGTGCCAGCAGAATTCGGCGGCGCCCAAAGCGCCCCAGGCAATGCCGTAGCGGGCCCGGTTGAGGCAGCCAAAGGGGCCTTTCAGCCCCTCCACGTTGGGCAGAAGATTATCGTCCGGCACAAAAACCTCGTCCATGACGATTTCCCCGGTGACTGAGGCGCGCAGGGAAAATTTACCCTCGATCTTGGGCGTGGAGAGGCCGGACATCTCCCGCTCCAGGATAAAGCCGCGAATCTTGTCCTCGTCGTTCTTGGCCCAGACCACCATGACATCGGCGATGGGCGAATTGGTGATCCACATCTTGGCGCCCGACAGCACGTAACCGCCGTCCACCTTGCGGGCGCGGGTTTTCATGCCGCCGGCGTCGGAACCGTGATCCGGCTCGGTCAAGCCGAAGCAGCCCACCAAGGCGCCTTTGGCCAGTTTCGGCAGATAACGCTGACGTTGGGCTTCGCTACCATAGGCGTGGATGGGATGCATGACCAAGCTGGATTGCACCGACATGGCCGAGCGATAGCCGGAATCGACCCGTTCCACCTCGCGAGCCACCAGGCCGTAGGATACATAATTGGTTCCTGCACAGCCGTAGGTTTCGGGAATTGTAGATCCCAATAGGCCCAGTTCCCCCAACTCGTACATGATGTCCCGATCAAAAACCTCATGCCGATTGGCCTCCAAGACACGGGGCATCAGTCGGTCCTGGCAATAGGCCCGGGCAGCATCCCGGATCATGCGTTCCTCTTCAGTGAGCTGGTCTTCCAGCAAGAGGGGATCTTCCCAAGAGAATTGGGCCAGTTTGGCGCTGGCGGCGGCCGGTGCGCTGGCTTGTTTTTCGGCAAGCATGAGGTCTGTTCCTGTCGTTAAAAATACAATCCGATCAAGGAGCCGGAAGGGGTTCGGCTGGCCAATCTTCCAGACCATTTACTTAGCTCTCCGTCACGGTGATAGCAATAGGGGGCCGCTGGAAGTGAAGCTAGACGGTCGCCTCTGAATGTGCCGGGAAGAGAGGAACGATCTGCTCAGGTTGCCCGCAACGGGCCGTTAAGGAAATCTTGGGCATGCTTGGCCACCATGGGGGCATGAAGCAAGAGTTCGAGGTCATTTTTGAATTTCACCGGGTCGGCGATAGCTTAAAGGTATCTGCCGTCGATCCGGTCAGTTTGACCGAAGTGTCGGTGTTGGGGCCGCCCAGTGCGGGCGAATTTGAAATGCGGCGGATCGCACTGCAAAAGCTGCGCTATGTTCTTGAACGGAAGCCGAAAAATAACACGTCAGCCATGTCGCACTCAGCAAAGGCACGCTCCGACAGGCGATCCCGCTCGGAAAGGCAAGGCCCTAACGGCTGGTATGTCTAACTGTTCAGCAACAAAAGCTGCCGCCCGACCTCTCGTGCGACAGCTATCCGTCTCGATTACGAAGAATTAGGGCGCCAAGCGGCTGCCGTTTTTTCCTAAACCGATTTTTTTCGCAAAAGCTGAGCGCTGCTTGGCGTAATTAGGGGCGACCATGGGATAGTCCGGCGGAAGCCCCCATTTTGCCCGGTATTGTGCCGGTGTCATGCTGTAGCTGGTGCGCAGGTGGCGCTTCAACATCTTCATCTTGCGTCCATCTTCCAAGCAGATCAGATAGTTCGGCGTCACCGATTTTTTTACCGCAACAGCAGGTTTGCGCAACCGGCGGGGTGCCGGTTTGCCACCTAGCTCGCTCAAAGAACGATGAACTTTGGCGATAACATTGGTTAACTCTTGGGTTTCGATTGGATTATTACGTACATAAGCCGAAACCACGGTTGCGGCCATCCGTAACAATTCCCCCGACGAAGGTTGTTCCTGATTAATCTCACTCATCTGAAAGATCCAATATTTATCAATTTTTCTGAAAAATAATTATTTAGCGCGAGCTTATATTGCAGTTAAACAAAAATCCAGTGAAATTCGATAACTTTACAATAAGTTCACGTTAACTATAAATTTTTACTATGTAGATGCGGCATTTTATATTTGTTTTTTACTTGAAATACTGCATTTCAATAATTTGTGACGGGACGGAATTGGGCGGATAGAGCGCCTTGTGTCGGCTTTTCTTCGATACCCGACATATGGTAGGGTCCCCTGTATATTGTTGAATTTGCGAGCTGGAACCGCAATGACAGGAAAACCGATCGCCGTTGCCTCGGATCATGCGGGCTTTGCCCTGAAAGCGCTTTTAATCGATGAATTGAAAGCCTCCGGTCATGGCGTGTCGGATCTGGGCACTTATGAGGGCCAGACCTCGGTAGATTATCCCGATTATGGCGCGGCAGTGGCCGAGACCATAAATCGTGGCGAATCTGACATTGGCCTATTGATTTGCGGCACGGGTATCGGTATTTCCATCGCCGCCAATCGGCATCGCGGGATACGGGCGGCCTTATGCCACGATTCCACTACGGCCAAATTGTGCCGCGAGCACAACGATGCAAACGTTTTGGTCCTGGGCGCTCGGATGATCGGCACGGAAGTTGCCAAAGACTGTCTGCAGGCCTTTTTAGAGACGGATTTCGGCGGCGACCGACATATCCGTCGAGTGGAAAAATTGGGCTAACCTGAGGCAGTGGCCTCGGGGCGGCCAAGGGATTGGGGAGTGAGACCGCAATGAGCAGCGCATTTTTTACCGCCCATTTGGCGCAAAGCGATCCGGATTTGGCGGCGGCCATTCGGGACGAATTGGGACGTCAGCAGACCCAGATTGAGTTAATTGCTTCGGAAAACATTGTCTCGCTCGCCGCCATGGAGGCGCAAGGCTCGGTGCTGACCAACAAGTATGCCGAGGGCTATCCCGGCAGGCGTTATTATGGTGGCTGTGAGTTTGTCGATGTGGTTGAGCAACTTGCTATTGATCGGGCCAAGCAGCTCTTTAACTGTGAGTTCGTCAACGTACAGCCTCATTCTGGAGCCCAGGCGAACCAATGTGTCAGCCTGGCGCTCTTGAAGCCGGGTGATACAATTCTGGGCATGGCTCTGTCGGCGGGTGGGCACCTGACACATGGAGCCGCCCCTAACTTGTCTGGTAAATGGTTCAATGCCATTCAATACGGGGTGAAAAAGGAAGACGGCCAGATCGATTTTGACCAAGTCGAGGAATTGGCCCGCGAGCACAAGCCTAAGATGATCATCGCCGGCGGCTCGGCCTATCCCCGTCATATCGACTTTGCCCGTTTTCGAAAAATCGCCGATGAGGTGGGGGCCTATTTCCACGTTGATATGGCGCACTTTGCCGGACTTGTTGCAGCCGGATTGCATCCCAGCCCCTTGCCCCATGCCCATGTGGTAACCACCACCACCCACAAAACCCTGCGCGCCGGGCGCGGCGGCATGGTGTTGTCCAACGATTTGGATATCGGCAAGAAGATCAACTCGGCGGCCTTTCCGGGGCTGCAAGGCGGGCCGCTTATGCACGCCATCGCCTCAAAGGCCGCGGCGTTTGGCGAGGCGCTGAAGCCCGAATTTAAGGCCTATTCCCAAAGGGTCATCGACAATGCCAAAGCTCTGGCTCAGGTGCTCCAGGAAAACGGCTGCGACATCGTCTCGGGCGGCACGGATACCCACCTCATGCTGGTAGACCTGCGGCCCAAGGGGCTGACCGGCAATATCACCGAGGAAAGCCTGGACCGGGCCGGTATCACCTGTAACAAGAACGGTGTGCCTTTCGACCCGGAAAAGCCCATGGTGACGTCGGGTGTGCGCTTGGGCAGCCCGGCCGCGACGACCCGAGGCTTTGGTACGGAAGAGTTCAAGGAGGTCGGTCACCTGATCTCGCGGATCTTGGATGGCCTAGCGGCCAATCGGGAGGACAATACGGCAACCGAAAAAGAAGTGCGCCAAGATGTTCAGGCGCTGTGCGCGCGTTTCCCGATCTATCCCGATTTGGAAATCTAGGGAAAGACTGGACCGATGGCGGGCTTTTTGGGGGCGGTCGGATAAGCGGTTCGTGGGTGGAGCTGACCACAGCGGTGAGCGCCACCCAGCCGGGGAAGGGGGATTATGCGCTGTCCGTTTTGCAGCAACGACGACACGCAGGTTAAAGATTCACGGCCAACCGAGGACAACTCGGCCATTCGCCGCCGGCGGCAATGCGCCAATTGCGGCGCCCGCTTTACGACCTTCGAGCGGGTTCAGCTTCGTGAACTGACGGTCATTAAGGGCAGCGGTCAGCGGGAATCTTTTGAGCGGGACAAGATGATGCGCTCCATGACCATTGCGCTTCAAAAACGGCCGGTGGATGGAGACCGAGTGGAACGGGTTGTCAACGGCATCGTCCGTCGCTTGGAATCATCAGGGGAGTCGGAAATTCCGGCAAAACTCATTGGCGAGCTGGTTATGGATGCCTTGGCCCATCTCGATCCGGTAGCCTATGTGCGCTTTGCCTCGGTCTATCGAAATTTCCGCGAGGCCAGAGATTTTGAAGAATTCGTCGGCAAATTGAGCAGTGACGAGTAAATTAATCGATCAAAGCTTCATGCGCGCCGCCCTGGCGCTAGCTCGGCGGGGATTGGGTCAGGTTGCCCCCAATCCCGCGGTGGGATGCCTCTTGGTGCAGAACGGTCGGATTGTCGGGCGAGGCTGGACCCAGCCCGGTGGCCGCCCCCATGCCGAAACCGAAGCTTTAAAGCAAGCCGGCGCCCAAGCTGGCGGAGCCACAGCCTATGTAACGCTCGAGCCCTGTGCCCACACCGGCCAAACCGGCCCCTGTGCGGATGCTTTGGTGGAGGCCGGTATCGCGCGCTGTGTGGTGGCCTTGAAAGATCCTGACTCACGCGTGTCCGGCCGAGGGGTAGACCGATTGGCAAAAGCTGGGATTGGCGTTGACCTGGGGCTTTGCGCGGACGAGGCACGAGAGCTTAATCGAGGCTTTTTTTCGGTCCAAGAGCAAGGGCGGCCATTGATCACCCTGAAATTAGCGACCACGGTTGATGGACGGATCGCCACAAAAACGGGGGAAAGCCAGTGGATAACCGGTCCCGCAGCCCGCGCTCGCGCCCATTTGCTGCGCGCCGGACATGATGCGGTTTTGGTCGGCAGCGGCACTGCGATCGCGGATAATCCGCGATTGGATGTGCGCCTGGCGGGGCTTGAGGGGCGATCGCCGTTACGGGTGGTGATCGACGGTCGTTTGCGCTTGCCCTTGACCCATGATTTGGTGCGCCGCGCCGCGGAGCGCCCCAGTTGCCTGATCACCGGCACCGATGTGGAAGCGACCCGTCTGGGCGCCTATCGGGACAGCGGGATGACAGTATTACAGGTCAGTCGCGATGAGGATCACAGGCCCATTTTGAGCGAAGCAATGCAGGGATTGGCCAAGTTAGGCGTTACCCGACTTCTGGTGGAAGGGGGCGCTTACATATCGGCGGGTTTATTGAAGGCCGGTCTGGTGGATCGGCTGGTTTGCTTTCGGGCCGGTTTGGTCATGGGCGGCGATGGCCTGCCGGCGGCCGTGAGCCTTGGTGTTGAAAGTCTGCAAGAAGCGCCCAAATTCCTTCTCAAACAGCAGCAAACGATCGGCGCGGATAGCTGCGATACTTTTGAACGGGCGCAGTCCTAGGGATCACTGAAAAGCAGAACGGGCGGTGATTGCAAGCAGTGGCTTGTTCCAGTAAAACGGCGGACAAGGGTGCCAATTGGACCCAAGCGTGATGCCAACGGGCGTGAATCCAAGAAGCGAAAACGAGATTTCCGAACAAATGTTTACCGGGATAGTCATCGACGTGGGTCGGCTTCGCTCCATTGATCAAAGCGGGGATACTCGTTTTGAGATCGAGACGGGTCTTGATATGGCCCCTGTCGGTCTGGGGGCATCCATTGCCTGCTCAGGTGTTTGCCTGACAGTGGTAGAAAAGGGGTCCGACTGGTTTGCGGCCAATGCGTCGGCCGAAACCCTTTCCAAGACCACCCTGGGGGATTGGAAAGTCGGGCGGCGTATTAACCTTGAGCCCTCCTTGAAATTGGGGGATGAGCTGGGCGGACACATGGTTTCCGGCCACGTGGACGGGATTGCCCGCTGCGTGGGGCGCCAGCCCGAGGGCGATTCTATCCGTTTTCGCTTTGCCGTGCCCCATCATGTGGCCCCCTTTGTAGCGGCCAAAGGTTCGGTGTCGCTGGACGGGGTCTCATTGACTGTTAACGACGTCCATGTACCCGATAGCGATGAAGAGCCGACGGTCTTTGGGGTCAATATAATCCCCCACACCGCATCGGTTACGACCTTTGGGCAGTTGGAACCCGAGGACTGGGTAAATTTGGAGATAGACCTGATCGCCCGTTATGTGTCGCGGTTATTGGAAGCGAGGGGTGGGCATTGATGAATTCCGACGACGATGCCCTGTGGCGTGCCACTTTCAGCGAGATTTTATCCTCGGCTGAGGAAATTATCGAGGAAGCGCGCAATGGGCGCATGTTTATCCTAGTCGACGATGAAGGACGGGAGAATGAAGGGGATTTGGTGATCCCGGCTCAGATGGCTACGCCCGCGGCGATCAACTTCATGGCCCGTTTTGGTCGAGGCCTTATATGCCTAGCCATGACCCGCTCGCGCATTAAGGAATTGGGGCTGCCCCTCATGCAGCGCCACAACGAATCCCGCCACGAAACCGCATTTACCCTGTCAATTGAGGCGCGGGAGGGGGTGACGACGGGCATTTCGGCGCCGGACCGGGCGCGCACCGTCTCGGTGGCCATCGATCCCGCCTCGGGCAGCCACGACATCGTCACACCCGGGCACGTCTTTCCCTTGATGGCACGGGATGGCGGCGTTTTGGTTCGGGCCGGTCATACTGAGGCCGCGGTCGATATTTCCCGCCTGGCCGGATTGAACCCCTCGGGCGTCATCTGCGAGATTATGAACGACGATGGCACCATGGCGCGGCGGGACGACTTGATTGCCTTTGCCCAGACCCACGGCCTCAAAATCGCCACCATCGCCGATTTGATCGCTTATCGACGCCGTCACGATCGCTTGGTGGAACAGACGGTGCGGCGCGATATCGACACAGAGGTCGCGGGCCGATTTCAGATGGCTGTTTACGTGAATGTGGAAAACAACGATGAGCATATCGCCCTGTGGAAAGGGGATCTGGCGTCGGGTGACGAGCCGATTTTGGTCCGTGTGCATGTCTTAAGTGTCATGGATGATGTCTTGGGCGACCGCTCCCGAGGGAAGGCGGGCATGCTCGAGGCCGCCATGCGGTTGGTGAATGAGGCCGGTCGCGGGGTCATCATATTAATTCAAGAATCGAGCACGCCGCATCTGTCCGAAACCCTTTCCGAGGCGGCGGGCGAGGCCTGGGAGGTCGGCAGCGAGCTGCGCGAGTATGGCATCGGCGCACAGATTCTGTTGGATCTGGGAGTCACTAACATGATCGTCTTGTCCAACACGGAACGGACCATCGTGGGCCTGGAAGGCTACGGTTTGCAGGTCAGCGGACACCGGCCTATCGGCGCTTCGAATGATAAAGACGCAGAAGGATAGAGTTTTAACGTGGACAGCAAGCCGCACATATTGATCATCGAAGCTAGGTTTTATGAAGAGATCGCCGACGAATTGGTTCAAGGCGCCATGGCGGTCTTGGCTGAGGCCGGCGCGACCTATGAGCGCTTGGCCGTGCCAGGGGCTTTCGAAATACCGGCCGCGGTTGCCATGGCCGTACGATCCCTTGATTTTTTCGCCGGGCGGAAACGCTTCGATGGGTACATTACGCTGGGCTGTGTCATTCGTGGCGAAACAAGTCACTATGACTACGTCTGCTCGGAATCCGCTCGCAAGCTCCAAGACCTCGCCTGTCAGCATTGTTTGGCGCTGGGTTACGGCATCCTAACCTGCGAGACCAGCGAACAGGCTCGGATTCGGGCCTCCCGCCAGGAAAAAGATAAGGGAGGAGTCGTGGCTCAAGCCTGTTTGGATATGCTGGAGCTCAAGCGGCACTTCCACCTCTTTCCCCGATAGGTGGCCGTCATGTCCGCTATGGCAGGAAAAAAGGGGCAACCAGGGGCCGGTAGAAGCGCGGCGCGATTCCTGGCCGTGCAGGCGCTATATCAAGCTTCCTTAAGCGACATTTCGGTGGATCGGCTGTTGGCGGAGTTTGAACAGCATCGCTTGCAACAGGATTTGGACGGGGCAGATTTGCTGCCGGCGGACCTCCCCCTGTTCCGGGATTTGGTCAAGGGCGCCAGCGCCGCCGCTGATCGATTGGATGACATGCTGGCCGCCGTACTGGATGAGGATTGGACAGTGGAGCGGCTGGATCTCTTATTGCGGGCTTTGCTGCGCGCCGGCATTTATGAACTTTCAGAGCGCCTGGATGTTCCGGCCCGGGTGGTTGTAAGCGAGTACGTGGATTTGGCCCACGCCTTCTTCCACGAGCGGGAGCCCGGCATGGTCAATGGCATGCTCGATCGCTTGGCGCGCGATCTGCGCATTGAGGAGTTCGAGCCGGCGCACCAGCCGCCGGACTGACAGTCGGGCGCTTGGTCCCGTGGATGAATTCGACCTCATAGCCGAAAAGTTCCTGCCTCTCACCGACGGGCGGCACGAGGCTTTTGGACTGAAAGACGACGGGGCCTTGGTGCCCAGGTCCAATGGTGAGGATCTGGTTACCAGCCTGGATAGCCTGATCGAGGGGGTGCATTTTCTGGCCGCCGATCCGCCTGAGACGATCGGCGAGAAGCTGCTTCGGGTCAATCTGTCGGATTTAGCCGCCATGGGGGCGCGGCCCGAGGCCTATTTGCTGGCCGTTTCCCTCGGACAAGATCGGCTAAAGGGCTCAGGCTATTTGCCCTGGATGGATGGCATCGTGGCCGGCCTAAGGTCTGCTCAGCTATGCTTTGGCTTGTCACTCTTGGGCGGCGATACAACGGCAGGGCCGGGCCCCACGAGCTTTTCCGTCACTATTTTCGGCCGCGTGCCTAAGGGCCGAGCCCTGCGTCGGGACCATGCTGATGCAGGGGATGACCTTTATGTTTCCGGCAGCTTGGGCGATGGTGCCTTGGGCCTGGCTATTCTTCAGGACCGCCTATCCGGGCTGACGCCCCGCGATACCGCGACGTTGGTGCGCGCCTACCGCTTGCCCGAGCCGCGCTTGGAATTGGGGCAAGCGTTGCTGGGTCGGGATTTTTCAAGAGCCGCCATGGATCTCTCAGATGGATTGATGGGCGATGTGGCTCATTTGGCGAGGGCGTCGGGTATAAAAGCAGAGATTTTCGCCGATCAGGTGCCCTTGTCAGACCCTGTGCGTTCTGTGTTAACCAGGCAGCCGGAATTTGCGGATTTTCCCTTTGGTGCCGGCGACGACTACGAGCTTTTGTTCGCCGCTGGACCGGACAAGCGAGAAAAGATCGCCGATCTGTCGGTCGAGTTGGGTGTCAAAGTTTGTCGAGTGGGCCGATTGATGGCCGGGCAGGGCGTTCGCCTTTTGGATGCAGGTGGCCGGGAAAAGGCTATTCAATCGGCGAGCTGGCGGCATTTTTAGGCCCTCCGATATCCCTTCTTTTTGGCACTCCTCGCGGTTTAACCTCTTATTCACTTTAGCCTTCGTAAACTTGGCATCGATAATCGCTTGTGCGCCAGCTCGCCAGCCTCTCGGACGACCAGCCTCTCGGACGACCAGCCTCTCGGACGACCAGCCTCTCGGACTAATAGATGAAAAAGATCCTGCTCATCGCATTGCCGGTGCTTTTTCTCCTCGGAGGCGGGGGGGCAGGGGCCTATTGGTGGTTCTTCATGTCCGGCGATGAGGCCGTGGAAGAGGCCATGGCGGATGAACCCGAAGGCGGAATGTTTTCCTTTGAGCCCTTCGTGATCCCGGTGTTGGATCGGGGTCAGGTGACCTATCACCTGACGATGTATTTGACCTTGATGATCTACGATAAAGAAACCGAGCCTGAGGTCGCCGCGACAGAACGGCAGCTCAAGGATGCGATTTTGACTGAACTCCACGGCCTTTATGGCATGAAGATCGTGCGTGAGCAGGGTTTTAATTCCCCTCTGGTTCATCAGCGTCTGGCCATGGTCAGCAATGAGCTCTTGGACGAGCCGCGCGTCACCGGCATTCACCTGGAAATCAAGGAAACCCGAAAGTAGACCGACGCTCGGGCGCTCCATTCGGATCTTCTCTTAGGCCCTGCATTGCGGACCTGCATTTTTGCGATAGCCGCTCTGCGGACTTTCGCCTTTTCCGGTTGGATGGTCCCACGTACACTCCGGCCATGCCGCCAAAATCTCTTGCCCGTAATGTGATCCTGCTGGCCAGTTGCCAGGCCATGGGTATGAGCTGCATGTCTCTGTCCATCACAATATCTGCTTTGGTCGGCGCGGGGCTGGCGCCTGAGCCTTCCTTAAGTACCTTGCCTCTCTCCATCCAGTTCGTCGGGACAATGATGGCGACCATTCCAGCTTCCTTGATCATGGGGCGATACGGACGGCGTGCCGGTTTTTCCTTGGGCGCTTTTTTGGGCATCATTGCAGGAATCCTATCTGCTTATGCGGTCTATCGGGCCGATTTTGAGCTGTTCTGCTTGGGATCCTTCTTTTTGGGGGCCTGGGCTGCACATCTTTCCTATCTCAGGTTTGCAGCCGCTGATGGGGTGGAGGTCGCCTATCGCAGCCGCGCCATTTCCTATGTCATGGCCGGCGGTTTAGTTGCGGCCATTCTGGGGCCGGAATTGGCCAAACAAGCCAAGGACCTCTTTGCCCCCATTCTATTTGCAGGCAGTTACCTGGCCGTGGTCGGCTTGTCGCTTGGCTGCTTGGTGCTGTTTCAGTTTTTGGATATCCCGCCGCCCAACAAGAGCGAGTATCGCTCCTCCGGACGGCCCCTGAATCTCCTAGTGCGCCAGCCCAAGGTGATTGTTGCTGTCCTCTGTGCCATGGTTGGTTATGGGGCGATGAATCTGGTCATGGTCTCGACGCCCTTGGCGATGGCGGCCTGCGCCCATCCCTTTGCGGCCTCAACAGTGGTGATCCAATCCCATGTGGTCGCCATGTTCTTGCCGTCCTTCTTCACTGGCAGCCTCATTCATCGGTTCGGTAACCTGCGCATTTTACAGGTTGGGGCCGTGCTTATCTGTGGCGCCATCGCCGTAAACCTGTCCGGCGTGGAAATCATTCAGTTTTGGACGGCGCTTGTGCTGCTAGGCTTGGGCTGGAACTTCCTCTTTGTCGGGGGCACCACGCTTCTGACCGAAACCTATATGCCAGAAGAAAAAGCTAAGGTACAGGCATTTAACGATTTTTGTGTCTTCGGCGCGACAGTTGTAACCGCCTTTTCTTCCGGTTTCCTATTCAGCAGCATCGGTTGGGAGGCGGTTAACTTGGTGGTTTTACCGGGCCTCTTGGGCGTTATGGTCCTGATTTTCTGGCTGGGCCGACGGGAGCGCCAAGCCGCCTTAACCTCTGCCTAGGAGCGGGCTCAGAAAAGTCCGTCTTTTCGCCGTGCAATCGGTTGCCATGGACGAGCGATTCTGGCATTTTCCGCGCGCATTTTTCACCGCGCCCTGTCCGACTCCAGGACAGGGCCGCGTTTCTAGTGGTCTCCGGGGGGCATTCAGCTTTGGGGGCCGGATCATCACTTAGGGGAAAACTCTATGGTCATCGAGTTGCTATTTGTCCTCGCCTGCGGCGTCTTGGCGATTTGCTATGGTGTTTGGGCATCCAAGAGCGTTTTGTCGGCTTCCGCCGGAACAGAACGCATGCAGGAGATTGCCGGTGCGGTCCAAGAAGGGGCCCAGGCTTATTTGAATCGGCAGTATCGGACCATCGCGATTGTCGGGGTGGTGATTTGTGTCTTGCTGATCATCCTTTTGGGCTTTGCCGTCGGTATCGGCTTTCTGATTGGCGCGGCCCTTTCTGGGGCGACCGGTTATATCGGGATGTATGTGTCGGTGCGCGCCAACGTGCGAACCGCCGAGGCCGCGCGCAACAGCCTGGCGAGCGGGTTGGAAATCGCCTTCAAATCCGGTGCCATCACCGGCATGCTGGTGGCGGGTCTGGCTCTATTGGCGGTGGCCGGTTACTACGCGATCTTGCTGATATTCGGCGCTGAAGGGCGGGGACTGATTGATCCGCTCGTGGCATTGGGCTTCGGCGCCTCGCTGATCTCCATCTTCGCCCGTTTGGGCGGCGGCATCTTCACCAAGGGCGCCGACGTGGGCGCCGACCTGGTGGGTAAGGTGGAAGCCGGTATTCCCGAGGACGATCCCCGCAATCCGGCGGTGATCGCCGATAACGTAGGCGATAACGTGGGCGACTGCGCCGGGATGGCCGCCGACCTTTTCGAGACCTATGCGGTCACGGTCGTGGCTACCATGGTTTTGTGCTCGATCTTTTTTGTCGGTACCGAGCACGTGGCCAGCATGATGGTCTATCCTTTGGTGATCGGCGGAACCTGCATCATTACCTCGGTGATCGGCACGCTTTTTGTAAAGCTGGGCTCCTCTCAGAACATCATGGGGGCGCTTTATAAGGGCTTCATCGCCTCGGCGGTTCTGTCGGCCATTCTGCTGTGGCCCATCACCGAATGGATCTTGGGCATGAGCACGGTCTTCACTGTGGGCGATCGCAGCTTTGAGGGCAGCCAGCTCTTTTACTGCGGCATTGTCGGCCTGGTGATCACCGGCGCCATCATCTGGGTGACCGAGTACTATACGGGCACCAACTACCGCCCGGTTCGCTCAGTGGCCAAATCTTCCGAAACGGGCCATGGCACCAACGTCATTCAGGGCCTGGCTATTTCCATGGAAGCCACGGCCATTCCTGCCCTGATCATCGTGGCGGGCATCATTGTGACCCACCTTTTGGCCGGTCTCTTGGGCATTGCCATCGCGGTGACGACCATGCTGGCCCTGGCGGGCATGGTGGTGGCCCTGGATGCTTATGGCCCGGTGACAGACAACGCGGGCGGCATCGCTGAAATGGCGGAGCTCGATGAGAATGTGCGCAAGACGACAGATGCCTTGGATGCCGTGGGTAACACCACCAAGGCCGTGACCAAGGGCTATGCCATCGGTTCGGCGGGCTTGGGTGCCTTGGTGCTCTTTGCGGCTTATACCTCGGATCTGGATTACTTTATTCAGAGCGGCGCACTAGACCTTTCGGCAGGGGGTATCGATTTCTCCCTGTCCAACCCTTACGTGGTTGTTGGGCTCTTGATCGGCGGCTTGCTGCCTTATCTCTTCGGTGCCATGGGCATGACCGCAGTGGGCCGGGCTGCCGGCTCGGTGGTGGTGGAAGTGCGCCGCCAGTTCAAGGAAATTCCGGGCATTATGGAAGGCACAGGTAAACCGGAATACGGCACCTGCGTGGACTTGCTGACCAAGGCGGCCATTAAGGAGATGATTATCCCCTCCATGCTGCCGGTGCTCTCACCCGTGGTCCTCTACTTCGTGATCGATGCCATCGCGGGACAGGGCGCGGCCTTGTCGTCCGTCGGCGCTATGCTCTTGGGCGTGATCGTGACCGGTATCTTCGTGGCCATTTCCATGACTGCCGGCGGCGGGGCTTGGGATAACGCCAAGAAGTACATTGAGGACGGCAACTATGGCGGCAAGGGCTCGGAAGCTCATAAGGCCGCTGTGACCGGCGATACGGTAGGTGATCCCTATAAGGATACGGCTGGCCCGGCGGTCAATCCCATGATTAAGATTACCAACATCGTGGCCTTGCTGCTGTTGGCGGTTTTGGCTCACTAAAACCAGAGTGCTCTATCTAAAAAGGCGGCTCCATCCAGGTCGGATGGAGCCGTTTTTTTTGCGATAACAGGGGCCGATCCAATCAATCCGGGTCGGGCGATGTGTCGCGGAGCTGCCGCCGCATGATCTTGCCTGTCGCGGTCATGGGCAGCTCAGCCACGAACGCGATCTCCCGAGGGTATTCGTGAGCCGCCAATTGCGTGCGGACAAAGTCTTGAATGGCCTCGCGTAAGGCTTGATCGCCCTGGTGGCCTTTTTCCAGGACCAGAAAAGCCTTGATGCGTTGGCCGCGCAAGGCGTCCGGCACACCGATGACCGCAGCCAGGGCGACGGCCGGATGTTTGATCAAGCAATTCTCTACCTCAGCAGGCCCGATGCGGTAGCCGCCGGAAGAAATGAGATCGTCATCGCGTGCCAAAAAGTAAAAATAATCGCTCTCGTCCCGCCAGCCCTTGTCACCGGTGATCAACCAGTCGCCGATGAACTTCTCCCGTGTCGCTTCTGGGTTTTGCCAATAGCCGAGGAACATGACCGGGTCCGGCCGGCGGATAGCAATCGTTCCGGTTTCGCCGGAGCTGCAGACCTGCCCTTTGTCGTTGATGATCGCCACATCATGACCCGGGACCGGCCGTCCCATGGATCCGGGCGCCACAGGCATGAGCCCGGCGCAGTTCGACAGCACCAGATTGCATTCGGTTTGGCCGTAAAATTCGTTGACCGTCAGGCCAAAGGCCTCTTGAGCCCAGGCAAGAGTGTCCGAACCCAGGGACTCGCCCCCACTGCCCAGCGAGCGCAGGCGACAGTTAAATCGCTCGCGGGGTCTGGATACCTGACGCATCATCTTTAGGGCGGTCGGTGGCATGAACATGTTGCGCACTCCCTGTTCGCCCATTAGGTGAAAGGCCTTTTCCGGATCGAATTTGGCAAAGCGATGGGAAAGTACCGGGATCCCATGATGCCAAGCCGGCAGCAGCACGTCGAAGAGCCCGCCGATCCAGGCCCAGTCGGCTGGTGTCCAAAAAAGATCGCCATTTTGCGGGAAAAATTCATGAGGCATTTCGACCCCCGGCAGGTGTCCCAGGAGAACGCGGTGCGCATGCAGCGCGCCTTTGGGGGGACCTGTGGTGCCCGAGGTGTAGATGATCACGGCCGGGTCGTCGGCTGCGGTATCGACAGGGTGAAAAAGATCGCGTGCCGATTGCATGCCTTGTGCCATATCAATGGCGCCGCTGGCCGGTCCATCGCAGCTGAGGATCAATTCGAGAGACGTAAGGTGAGCGCGGACATGGTCTATCTTCTCCAAACCGGATTGATCCGTAATGAGAGCTCTGGCGCCAGCATTCCCTAGGCGATAGGCCAACGCATCCGGGCCGAAGAGGCAAAATAGCGGTACTGCGATCGCCCCCAATTTATAGGTAGCCAGGTGAGCCAAAGCGGTTGCCGGGCCTTGCGGGAGCAATATGCCGATCCGGTCGCCCTGTCCAATGCCCTGATCTGATAAGAGGTTGGCCAGGCGATTGGAACTGCGGGCGAGCATCTGGAAGGTCCAATGCTCCAGGACACCCTTGGAGTCGATGTGCAGGAGAGCCAGGCGACTGGGATCGCTCGTGGCCCATTTGTCGCAGACATCCACAGCGATATTGTAGCGGGCGGGCAGATCCCAGGAAAAAGTCTTTCGGAGTGATCGGTAGTCGTCAGCCTGCGTTAACATATTGCAAGCATAGCCAAAGCGGTATGACGTTTGTATGCCGAACCTTAAGCTCTTCAGCGTCCATTTTGATTCGAGAAAAAATGAAGCGGCGGCTTATTGGTCGCCGCCCACCGATCCGGGAAGGCGGTTGAAATTGCCCAATAGCTGTTGCCAGATGGTGAATTCCCGGCCTTCCGTAGGGGTTACCCGCGAGACCGGGTCCACCTCGAAGCCATCGTCCAGGTTCATGCTGACGGTTTCCTCGACCAAACCGGTGTCATCGAAACTGACCACCAATACCCGCCGGGCTACCACGTCGGGTTTAAGGAAGGCGCGTTGCTCCATGACCTGTCCGACGTAATACCACTTTCGATCCTCGAAGGTAGAAAGGGTAGAAGGGGAGCCAAGGCGGTCCACAACGTCCCGGCGGCTATCGATACCGGGCGTGATGGAGTCCACAACCTCTGCCTCAGGGTAATTGCCACGGACCGAGACCGTGTTGCCGCAGGCGCTTACCAGCACCATCGTTCCTGCAAGGGCTAAGAGCACTGCCACAGAGGGTACAAAACGCCGCTTTTCCATCGTTCCGCTGCTCGCATCTGTCTCGCCAGTATCCATCAGCAATCTCCCGATAAACGCCAGTTGATCACCGATCTATGGCTGGGGATATATGGGCTTGATAAATCGTTCTGACGATGCCATTCAAGCCCCAAGCTGGCCGATCCTTACTCTAACTACCCATCATAGGCGGGTTTTTCTGAAAATTCGAGCAAAAACATGGTTCTAAAAGGGTTCTTCAATAAAAAGAATGATCTGACGGCGGAACGTCCCTTGTACGAGGCCATTGTTCAACAGGCGCGCCACCCGCAATTTTATCGGGATTGGGAGGTGCCTGATAGCCTAGACGGCCGTTTTGAGCTGATCTGCATCCACGTGTTCTTGGTGTTGCAGCGCCTCAAGGGCGAGGATGAAAATACCACGATACTGGGCCAACGGCTCCACGACCTCTTCTTCGCGGATATGGACGAATCCTTGCGGGAGATGGGGGCTGGGGATTTGGGTGTGGGTAAGAGGGTCAAGAAGATGGTTCAGGCCTTTTACGGCCGAATCGCGGCCTATGAGTTGGGGCTGCGGGGGGCGTCCGAGGAGCTTGAAGCTGCGATTCAGCGAAACCTTTATGGAACCCTCTCTGACGTTGCTCCTGAGAGTGTGGCGGCGATGGCGCGTTACATCCACGATCAACGAGACCATTTGGCCCATCAGGCGGTTGCTGACCTCTCGGAAGGACAGGTGACATTCGCCCCGCCGCCGGCGGCAAACTGAGGAGACTTCAGCCAATTTTTTTGGTGGAGTATGGTCTGCGCATGGTAGCACCGCCTGGAGCCCGGGAGTACGTTAAAGGTCGGTATCCGTCCGGGGAAATTTGTTTGACCTATGAGCGGCATTTTCCTAATGTGCGCCGCTTTTCACGCCATTCTTGACGTTTCACATCAGAATCAGGGGTATTGCGATGGAGGTCGCTCATTCCAAGGTGAGCGAATTTTCTCGTGTGGTGCCGCGGGACCGACTGGGTGCCGGGCGTCTAGAGACCGAATATGTCGCCACGCCGGCCGAGGCCCAGGCCATTGCCGAGCGCGCCGGTTTGTTGGCGCTGCGCGATTTCGCCGTGACGGTCACGATTGCGCCCCGGCGGGGCGGAAAGATATACCGCTTGGAGGCCGATCTTCAGGCTGATGTGGTGCAAACCTGCGTCGTGACCCTGGAGCCGGTTACCAATCATGTAAGGGAGCGTTTGAGCCAAGACTTAAGTTTGACAGCGCCGAATGATGCATCAGGTCGAGGTTCCCGATCGGACGCGGTCATGATGGATCCAGATGCTTTAGAGGCACCGGAGTTTTTCGGGCAAGACGGGTTCGATGTGGGGGAGTGGGCGGTCCAAAATTTGATTCTGGCACTTGATCCCTATCCCCGGTGCTCAAAGGCGCCCGAGACTGAAGACGGCCATTTGGCAATGCATTTCTTGGATCAGGCGAGTGCATCGGATAGAGACGATGCAGAAAGCTTGAAAATGCGAAAAGATAATCCATTTGCAGCCCTTGAGGTATTGAAGGATCGAATGCAGTAGGGGCTGAAGGTTGAGTGTGACCCAGGCTTGCCGCCGGGTTTTAAATTGGCTAATAAGCGGCACACTAAGCTCGCTATTGAGATGAGTGCGAAAGACGAAGATAATGGCGGTTCCAAAGAGTAAAATTTCCCGATCTCGGCGGGGTATGCGCCGGGGACATGACGCCTTGGTGGCGAGCAATTTTCATGAATGTTCCAGTTGTGGCGAACTGAAAAGGCCCCACCACGTTTGTTCTCCGTGCGGATATTACGATGGTCGAGAGGTCGTCGAAGCGAACGCCGGGTAAAGGGTTACAAGGCCCTCGGCCTATGACGGTTATCCGTTTGGGTCATGGCGCTTTGGCACAAATATGGGGCCAAGTAGCGGGGCCAGAGTAGCGGGGGCAGAGTGGCTGAGCGGGTAACCATAGCGCTAGATGCCATGGGCGGTGATACGGCGCCTGAGATGGTTATCGTGGGTGCCAATATCGCCCGCGAACGATGGCCCAATGTGGATTTCGTACTGTTTGGTCGTGAGTCCGAGATCGCCCCTCTGTTGGGCAAATTTCCCCAATTGGAAGCCGTGTCGTCTGTTGTTCACACCGATGATGTGGTGCGCAGTGACGAAAAGCCGTCGGTGGCGCTGCGGTCGGGACGCAATTCGAGTATGCGCTTGGCGATCAATTCCGTGTCGGAGGGGCGCTGTAGCGGTGTGGTCTCGGCCGGCAATACCGGGGCCTTGATGGCCATGTCAAAATTTGTACTCAAGACACTTCCCGGGGTAAGTCGCCCCGCCATCGCGAGCTTTTTTCCGACCATGCATGGCGAAACCGTTATGCTGGATTTGGGAGCGAATGTGTCTTGTGACTCGGACAATCTGATTGATTTCGCCGTCATGGGAAACGCCTTTGCTCGGTCGGTGCTGGGCATTAAGGAACCGACCTATGGCCTGCTCAACGTGGGCTCCGAAGAGATTAAAGGACATGAGTCCCTGCACGAGGCCAGCGCGGTCTTGCGCCGGGATCAACTGCCTGGCCGCTTTTTTGGTTTTGTGGAGGGCGACGATATTGCTAAGGGCACGGTTGATGTGGTGGTCACCGATGGCTTTACCGGAAACGTGGCCCTAAAGACGGCAGAAGGCACCGCCAAACTCATCAACGAGTATGTGCGGCAGACTTTCAAATCCTCCTTTTTGGCGGGCTTAGGATACCTTTTCGCTCATTCCGCCATGCAAAAGTTACGCAAGAGGGTCGATCCGCGCCGTTACAATGGAGCCATGTTTTTGGGCTTGAATGGCATCGCGGTGAAGAGTCACGGTGGCACCGATGCTTTGGGATTTGCCAATGCGATTGGTGTGGCTGTTGATATGCAAAAACATGGGATCATAGAAAAAATTAGGTCGGATTTTTCCGTTCTCGACCGAACCACGCCCAAATCTGAGGCCGCAGCGGGCTGATGGTCATTCGCTCTAAAGCGCGGGGCTGTGGATCGTACCTGCCTAGCCAAGTGGTCACCAATGCAGACTTGGCACGACGCATGGAAACGTCGGATGAATGGATCCGCAAAAGAACCGGAATCACCCAACGGTATATTGCGGCAGAGGGGGAACTCACCTCGGATCTGGGCATCAAAGCCGCTCAGGCGGCTCTGTCCGCTGCTGGTGTTGCCGCAGAAGAGGTCGACCTCTTCGTGTGCGCGACCTCAACGCCGGATGAGACTTTTCCCTCGACCGCGACGCGCATCCAGGCCGCGTTGGGCTCCACCCGAGGAGCGGCGTTTGACGTGCAGGCGGTCTGTAGCGGTTTTGTCTATGCTCTTTCCGTGGCGGACAACTTCGTGCGATTGGGGCAAGCGCGCAATGCGCTGGTGATCGGGGCGGAGACCTTTTCGCGGATCTTGGATTGGGAAGACCGTTCCACCTGCGTGCTCTTTGGCGATGGCGCCGGCGCACTCTACCTGGAGGGCGAAGAAGCAAGCGGCACAAATAAGGACCGGGGCGTTATTTCCACACACCTTTATTCCGACGGTCGATTCCACGATGCCCTTTATGTGGATGGGGGACCGTCTTCTACCGGACAAGCCGGCCATCTGCGTATGGAGGGGCGAGAGGTGTTTCGTCATGCCGTGATGCGCATGTCCGAAGCCGTTGACACCGCCTTGGAGGCTAATGGCCTGACGCCCGCCGATATTGATTGGTTAGTGCCCCACCAGGCGAACCTTCGAATTATTGAGGCGATGGGCAAGCGCCTCAACCTGCCCGAAGAACGGGTTGTTGTTACAGTTGACCGACATGCCAACACGTCGGCCGCTTCGATTCCTCTTGCGCTGTGCGAAGCGGTTCAGGACAAGCGAATTAACGAGGGTGATATGATCCTGATGGAAGCCATGGGCGGCGGCTTTACATGGGGATCGGCACTTTTGCGTTGGTAGATAGAATTTTCCCTTATCAGTCAGAATCTTTGGTCAGCTTGTTGTAATTGTACTGAAGCTCATATTTTTTTGTCTCTGACTGGGAACCAATCGGGCCGGCAGGTCATTCAATAAATATTCGTTTTGCGATGACGCATGAACGGACACTTGTGTGATTCTGGAAGGACCGGGTCCTGACTCGTCGTTTGTTTGGGACGCCGTCGGGTCGTGGCGGCTTCATCGTACTTTAGAGCCATATCAATAAAATTATACATCCCTCAGAAGTAAAAGGATAATTGACCACAAAATCAGCTTGAGTTAACCTAAGTTGTAGTGATGGAGGACAGGGGGAAACATGGCTGAACAAACAGTCACCAGAGCTGATTTAAGCGAGGCGGTCTATCAAGAGGTGGGCCTGTCGCGAAACGAGTCGGCGGATTTGGTCGAATCAGTGCTGGACATCATTGCTTCGGCTTTGGTCAAAGGAGAAATGGTAAAGCTTTCTTCTTTCGGTAGTTTTTCGGTGCGCGAAAAAGGCCAGCGTATTGGCAGAAACCCGAAAACCGGTGAGGAGGTGCCGATCTTGCCACGCCGGGTTTTGGTCTTTCGGGCCTCCCACGTTCTCAAAAACCGGATCAACGGTTCTCTGTCCACTTCCGAATAGGGTCGGAGAAATGGCGGCGCGACGTGCCGTCGGAAATAGTTCCGATATCCTTCTATCCGGAGTAAATGCCCATGTTAGCGACGCGCGCCAGTGGAAAGTCCGCATCAGCCTTTCGGACCATTAGCGAAGTTTCAAGTGATTTAGATGTCCCCCAGCATGTTCTTCGCTTTTGGGAGACAAAGTTTTCTCAGGTAAGGCCGCTAAAGCGCGGCGGTGGGCGTCGTTATTACCGCCCCGAAGATGTGGATCTCCTGCGCCAAATCAGGCAACTCCTTTATGGTGACGGCTATACGATCAAGGGTGTGCAACGCTTGTTGCGTGAGGGACGCGGCAAGTTGCCTTTGCAAAATGAGTTGGATCTGGGTGACGCGGCGGCAGAAGAAAATTCCAATGGATCAGGATCTGGGCATGCTGCGATAGCGGCCGTGGATACGGTCAAGCCTTCCCCCAATCGGGCGGTCCTTGAGGGATTGGTGACGGAGCTCACCGAATTGCGGGATATGCTGAAAAAGGCGGCGGGATAACTCCATAAGAAAGGGGCCGCGTGTCGGTTTCGCCTGGGCTCTCATTCTCCCGCCATCGTTCACAAGTAAATAAAGATCTTTGCCAAAATATTCCGGGGCGACGGATTGATCGAGCATTGCGTTGAGCAAGGCCGGGCTGTATAAACTGCCGTCCGATCGTCGGCAGTGATTGATGCGGTATTTAGGGCTGACCTTGGGTTTAATGATCAGTCCAGGGAATATCACCGGCAAATCACGCAGGCCGATTGATGAGAGATAGTGGCGGAGCGTAGCGCAGTCTGGTAGCGCATCTGGCTGGGGGCCAGGGGGTCGCAGGTTCGAATCCTGCCGCTCCGACCAACTCCTGAAATATTCCAACCTTTTATTGAGATCCGACCGCTGCTTATCGAAGCCTCGCGGAGGCTGATTCTTACCATCTGTAAATAATCTTTAACAAATTCTCGAAGAAACAGTTCTTAAACCATGTTTATACCATTTGCGGCTAAAAGAGCGGGACTAGATTTTTTATTGGGGCATAAGGATTGGGGAAATCCTCCTTGGCCGAAGAGAGATTGCAATGATCGTCAGATTTATGGATACAATAATTCTGATCTCTGCCGTGATTACCGCTGCTTCTACTGCGGCGATCGCGGTTGAGCTCATATTTGATTGGTCGGTCGTCTGGCCGGAACTCCAGGCCTATCTGCGGAGCTGGGGTCTTGGGGGTGCCACCTCAACGGCACAGCTCTGACAAGCGATATGACAAGACTTGTCGTCGGCCCTTAAAAATTGTTCGAAAATTCAGGAAATAACCTGCCGAATTATCCTGAGCGCGGTGTATTGAAGGGTGGCGTTTAATGGATGTTGGTCTACCCAATCGCCAATTCCGGCAGTCATCTGACGATCCGTGGCCCGTCGAAGATCTTTCGTCCAACGAGGTAGCACTGGCGTTCCTAGAAAGTGCTGCTGAAGGTGACTTTTCCGGTGTTCCTGAGGGCTCGGACCTGGTCTCGCGGTTGTTGCGCCGGATTGCCGAAAACCATGAGGCCCGCCAGACCCACTGGCAGCTCCTGCAAGACGAATTGCAAGGGTTTCAGGGGCAAATTATTTCTTTGTCTGAAAACTTGGCGCAGACGCTCGAGCAGGCCCAAGCGCAGAGCGCTTATTTGGGAGAGTTAAAAAGTCAAGCGGCCGATCTCATCGACCCGCCGCTTGAGGTTTTTGAAAACCCTATTTCGGATCTCTCGCCGGCACGTGATATGGGGCGCGCCGCTCAGGCACAAGCCGAGGCGGGTGCCGGGAAAATGGATCGAATGCTGGCGGGCTTGCAAGAAGCCTTGGCAGAGAAGTCGGAGGCCGCTCAGCACGTTTTGCAGGATCTGAAAGGGATCGGAAAAGGCACACATCTGCTTGCCCTGAACGCTTCGATCGAAGCAACGCGGGCAGGTGACCGTGGGAGGGGTTTTGCCGTTGTCGCTCAGGAGGTGAAACGGCTGGCCCAGTCCGCTGTGGAACACAGCCAGGCCGCGGAGGCTGCAATTGACCTTTCAGAAATCGGCGATCAAGCCAGCGAATTTGGCAGTGCTTGCAACAAACTCATCCAGGATTTGATTAATAAGATTGCCGAGTTGGATCGGGCGCTTGACGTTAACGAGAGACCAAGCCCAGCCAGGTCCGATGAAGACGTCATCGCTGCCAAGCACGCCCGCCTTGACGGGGCAATCGGGGATTTGGTCATAAGACAAGGGAATACTCTTGATGCACTAACAGGCATACAAGGAAGGTTAGCTTCTCTTGAGGAGCACCTCCGATCTCGACTTGAGGGCGTTTAAAAAACTCTCCCTGTGGCACACAAAAAATGAGTGCTTTAGGGGTAACTTTTTTCTGAGCTTTTCGGTGTAGCCGCGCAGTCTTACTCGGACTTTAGGGCATCGCGCCCCTGCGGTGTGAGACGACAAATTAACCAGTCATCTTTCAGAGGGTTGACGAACCAAGGCTCAGCCCAACCGCGGTCGATGCACGAGCGGATCGTGCGCACCGAATAGCGCTGTCCTTCCTCATCAAAGAGGGGCAACTTTCCGCCAGGCTGGGCCAAGCCCCGTCGGAGCCAGCTTTCCTGGGCGGTGGACGGTCGTGGTTTGTTTGATGGCGCCGGAAAGGGATACACATTCCCTCCATAGGCACGCCCGCTTTGCGCCGACCCTTTTCGCATCCCTCTATCCCCTCATTTTTGAGGCTACATTACGCGAGTATTTCGAGATTTGCGACTCTTCTCATCGGCCTATTGGGATTTTTTACTTAGCCCTTGGAATTTCGGATAGATCGTCTTGAACTTAATAAATTGGATGAAGGTATGCTTGTGGATTAGCAGATTATTTGAAGATAAATATTTTTTATTGTATTATGATAATTGAATAAAATTTGTTCTAGGAATAAGACGGGTAAGCCGGTACGCGTAGAAAAAGGAAGAGAAATGTCAGAATCGCGGAAAGACTCAAAGGGCTCTGTTGCGGATCCTTTGTATGTGGCGTCTTTTGGCAAGATTTTGCAGGTTCTGCGGGCTTTTTCAGGGGGCGCCAGCTCTATGGGTTTGACTGAGATTTCGCAGAAAACAGGATTTAATATCAGTGCGGTACAGCGCTTTATCTATACGTTGGAGAAAGAAGGGTTGGTGCGTCGTTGGCAGGGCGGCCGACGTTACTGTCTGGCTGCCAATGTCATAGAGCCCGGCTTTTGCTTCCACCAATCGAGCGGCTGGCTGCCGGCCGCCTGGGCCCCCATGGGACGCTTGGCGTCAGACTTTCAGG
The DNA here is from genome assembly GCA_039028695.1 of Pseudomonadota bacterium. Lineage (GTDB taxonomy): Bacteria > Pseudomonadota > Alphaproteobacteria > Kiloniellales > Kiloniellaceae > JANQKX01. Next base: position 1,970 of record JBCCHN010000046.1, on the reverse strand, counting down.
CGGAGGCCGAGCTTTATGTGCTGGATGGGGGGGAGGTGATTAGCCTTGGTGGACAGACAGGCGGCGATCCGGCGTCAAGCTTGGTTCGAATAGGGGGACGGCGGATGCCTGCCTATTGCACGGCGGCGGGACGCATTCTTCTTTCCGCCCGATCGGATGAGGAGATTAGAACGCGTATGAGCGCCATTAACGTGACCATTCAAACCCCCAAAACCTTAATCTCGCCAGGCCCAATTTTGAGTAAGATTCAAAGTGCCGCGCTCTTGGGCTATGCGATTGTGGATCAAGAGATCAACATGGGGGAGGTTGCTGTCGCGGGCATGATTCGCGATCCGGACCCCGAGGCCGGCGCCGCCTTGTCTCTTACCTTATCGCGGGCTCATTGGACCTTGAACCAGGTGGAGGAAAAGGTCGTCCCCGCGCTTTTGGCTGCGACGAAGGTTCTGTCCCAGCAAAGGGGGGTCGATGCCTGATGCCGCGGATTTACGATTTTTACTAGGCGTGCTTAACAGCAAGTATCTTTACCGGACTTTTCGGACTGACGATGGATGTTTTCCGGTCGTGGGGTGAAATCACCTGCATGGCCGTAATCTTTTGCCTCATGGTGGGTGAAAAATCCCTCCCAGGCGATTCCCGCCGGATCCCTTGCCCAGCCCTTGTCTGAGACAGCATAGCAGCACTGGGTCTTGCCCCGATTGCTGACGGGGCCACCGGTCGCATCAAAGCGTTGGAAGATCGTTCCCAACTCGTCCTCGGACTGGGCTTGCAGGCCCAAATGATTGAGCCCTTGATGACGCGCACTTTCCTCGATGACGAAATTGAGGCTGGGGTCGTCCAAGAGCCATTGGGCATAACCGTCCTTTTCCCGAGTCGGTGTGGCGCCAAAAAGCTTGCTATAGTAACGGATCCCCTTACCGTTTGCTCCGCATCCGAGCCGCCTGTCAACCACGGAGAGAAGTCCACATTGCGGACGTGTTGTGGGTCATAGATGTTCGACGCAGGCGACGTCGTGGGCGGTGTGCTGGAATCCATGAGTATAGGAGCGCCGTCTGAACGAGAAGACAAATAAGGACAGAATTACATCATAGGGCTAGGAATGATGACACATAGATAGTGAGAGGTACATGTGGGCCCTTGCTGATAATGCCGGCAGAATTTCAAGCAGAAAACCGTACTTTTTGACCCAAATTTCAGCATCCTTTTGTATGTAGGCCGGACGAGGAGCAGACTACAGAGTCTTTTCAATTTGTAAAAAATGTATGTGATCAAATAGGAGCAGAATGAAAAGCAGAATTTGTTGATTTTTCGAGCATTATTCGCAAGGGCCTAGTGAGAGGCCGATTGTCGTGGCAACTTTCTAATGTATACAGTTGTGGAACTGGAATCATGTATGCAGCAAAGCACTGCCCCAAAGAGACTGCAAACACCTGACTCTGATTGCTCACAGCAGAAGATAGACTAGCCGTTATTCAATCTTTGTGGCCATGTACATGTAGTAAATGACAGTGCTGTTTGTATGGTGCTGCAATGCCCATACATCTACACTTCACAGTGTTTGTTTGTTTGTTTTATTTATTTAATCCACGTGTAAATTTACATTGTTGTAGTGCGGTCAGGTAAACATGAGGTAGGGTTACTGCTACATGAGAAAACAAGCACAACATTCCTTGGCTGCCTACTGATCCCAAGCAGGCCAGCTAATACATGATGCTGACCGACAGGTACACAATACATTATAAGACGACAACATTACAAGATCAAAGAAAGGTACTGTCAACGTTTCTTTGACGAAATGAATGAGAATAAATGGGGAGGGAGCGACTGTCCATTTGTTGGCAGGGACCAATCTCAGTAGTCAAGCAAGACGCAAGGTCAGAAGTAAACAAAGGAATTTGGCACGAGGTCTCCAAAAACTTAATCAGCATCACAGCAGGGGTCGTGAGAATGGTCGATGCCTTATTAGGACGAAG
>JBCCHN010000045.1:0-34123 GCA_039028695.1 Pseudomonadota bacterium | reverse complement strand
TGACCAAAGCGATTGATGTGTGTGAAGGGGCCGGTGACTACGTCAGCCGGCAAGTTCTAATGGGTCTATTAACCGATACGGAGACGGATCACATCTACTGGCTAGAGATCCAGTTAGGTTTGATCGAAAAAGTTGGCTTACAGAACTACATTCAGTCCAAGACCAATTGAGGCCTTGGACCGAGGAAGAGAGCTAGCGCCAGATGTGTTTTGTCAGATCGGGCAAATGGTGCTACGCGTAACAGCCGCGCTGGTATTGGCGCAGAGAGCGGCTGATCCTAAAGGCCGCTCCTTTCCCTTGGTCTACCCGTTGCCCACCTTAGACAACGTCGTGAGGGACGAGGGGGATAACCTATGGGTTCCCGATGTGGGAGGAGTGATCCCTCACCACTCACTATTTTTCGCCCCGGATGTGCCGGAAGTACCTTGCGAATGCTCGGGAAGGATAACCAAGGGAGCTGGCTGCGCGCGCCTAGGAAAGAGGGCCGGCCTTTAGTGCCGCCCGTATTTCAACGAAAACACTATAAATCCATCGCGGTTCAAGATTTAGGGCGAACAGCACCGGCGCAACAGGTTTTGTCGTCTCCGCCGTCGCGGATAGACGGCGCCGTCGAAACCAAGTCACAGTCGGATTGGCGCGCAGCGAAAGCGCGACCGCGGCTCGGCCGATGGGCCCCGCGGACGCGGAAAGATGGGTTCGCGTCGATCATAATGAGGGTGGCGGAACGCTTTTTTTTTCCAAAAAACGGGAAAGCAGGTTACCAGACGGTGGTGTCGCTCCATGCCTTTAAAATGCCTGAGTCAGCCCCTATTTCATGACTTTACAAGTGACTCGCCAACGCAGCTTCAATAGTGACCGTCTTGAATGCACGACTGAACAGATAGGAGATACCGAAGTGACGATCATCAAACCGACCCGCCGCGAGATGCTCGCTGTCACAGCTGGTGCAGCACTGGCTGTTGCCACTCCTGCCTGGGCGCAGGGCCTCGCCCCTACACCGACAATGCGAGGCGGCGCGAATAACTACCGGCCCGGTGCGCCGATCGTCGAGCGTATCGGCGGGGGTGGCTTCTGGATGACCGGTACCGTAAGGCGTGCAGGAGACGGCGCGCCGCTGGCCGGTCGCCGCATCCAAATCTGGGCACACACGACCGAGGGGCACGAGCGGGAACAAAAGAGCCACGGTGCCACGCTCACCGCTGACGACGGAACCTTCCGCTTGGAGATGCCGCAGATCGTGCCAGCCTTTGGTCAACCACACGGCCACCTCGCCTATGATGCCGAGTACGACGATGGCGGTTTCGAGACGGTCTTTTTGCGACCGATTATGTCAAGCGCGCGGAATACTACGCTGCACGCGGACTTCGTGCTGCGCCCAGCCTGATGGCGCGAGGCGTCAGGACCTTTCGTGCGGTTCTGGCTTGGGCTTGTGTCGCAACAGCGCTAGCTGTGCCGGTCGCCATCGCGGCGACCAGCCCCCTCTTAGCTTGGCGCCAACCTGTCTACATTGCGGCCGGTTTCGCGGGTGTGATCGGATTGGCGCTGCTGCTGCTTCAACCGCTACTTATGGGAAGCTACCTGCCAGGCCTGCGGGCAAGGCTTGGAACAAAGGCTCATGCCTGGATCGGCAGCCTGCTGGTCATGGCGGTTGTGATCCACGTTGTAGGTCTCTACGTGACGAGCCCGCCCGACGTGATCGACGCGCTGCTCTTCCGCTCGCCGACGCCCTTCTCTTTTTGGGGTGTCATCGCGATGTGGGCCGTTTTCGCGACCGCGCTTCTCGCCGCATTCCGACGAAGGCTGCACTTGCCAAACGCGATCTGGCGATTGGCGCACACGTCCCTTGCCGTATTGATTGTCGTCGGAACCGTTATCCATGCCGTGCTCATCGAAGGAACGATGGGAACTGTGTCGAAGGCTGTTCTCTGTGTTTTGGCTCTCGCCGCGACTGGTAAGCTCATCGTCGACCGGCGAACCTCAACCATTGCCAGGCGCCGTAGGTCCCAGATGCAGTTGCGCGCGGCTTTGTCAGAGCAAATAGACTTGAAAAGGCGCGGCCCAGATTCCTAGCGTTTTGGGATGAAAAATCCCTTTCGATATATCAATTCGAACCCCGAATTGATGCGATTGCGGTGCCGCGCAAATGTCGGCTCTTAGCTATCAGCAAGCATGGTGACACCGATCGGCGAAAGACTGCTCTTAGCCCGATGGGGGACCTATCTTTCCCAGTTGGCACACTTTTTCCGTCTCAATGTCAAAAGTGGGGGCAGTGGCTCCGATCATGTCTGACTTGAATTTGTCCGCCAGGTGCCCGTCGTGCGTCTCGACCGAGGGAGTATTTGAATGGCCCAAGTTCTGCGCTAGGCCCATGGGCTTTGCCGCACCCATGCCAGCATTTTGCTGACGGCCGGCATGACCCTCATGGGGCTGGCGCAGAACCGAGTCCCCTCCGACACCCGCATGGTCGAGACGCACGATAGGCCCCTGTCCGAAAAATGCGATACAGATAGGATCAAGGTGATTCCGCCAACGTTTGGAGTTGAGACGGGAACGGTCGTACCGATGGGAAACGGCCCATGAGCTTTGCAGGAAAATTTAAGATATGGTTGGTCGAGGTTACAAACTCAGAAATACCAATTTCCACCGGGCTCGCTTGCTATGGTCAGAACTAGTTTCTGGGATCGCTTAACAGCCCAGTTTCTCGAGATGAGATATTTCGATTGCTAGAGGCGTCAGGAAGGCACGTTATCGATGCATTAGGTGAGTTAAGTCGAGACGATCCGGAAATTTCTCCCAACAAAGAGCTTGCTGGCAAATTAGAAAATACCCTTAGAGCTTAAACGACAAAGAATTGTTTCCTCCAAAAAACGCGCCAATCAATCCCATCGCATCATGCAAAGCCAAATGAATAAGCATAAACGCTCGGATGCTTAACAGGCATGGGGCCTTTCCGGAATATTTTTCGGCGCAGTCATGGAAATTACGAGTTTTCACATTTTGCCTATTTTTAGATATGTAAGGAGCATGAAAAATAGTCTATCAGTTGTAGTGATTTATAAGACAAATGTGAAAATGTGGGGGCACTCGATTGGAGAAAAAGTTTACTGACCAGTTCTTTTGGAAATTCGCTGGCGCCGCAATCACAACCACTGTGGTGAGTGCATTATGCCTAATTAATTTATTAGTCTATCGTTTTGTGGTTTTTGTCGCAGATTCGGGAAGTTATTTAAAATCCGCGTCAGTGATCGCGGATGGTTCATTCCCCAGTGCGTTTCATCGTCCGCCACTGTTCCCTTTATTTTTGAGTTTTATGACAGATTTTCCCAATGTATGGCAATCTTCTGTGGTTTACCTAAATTTGACGCTAATCACTGTCGCATTGTTCAGCGTCAGTTATTTTGTAATCGATCATGGCTTCTCTATTTTCAGCAGAACAAAACACTTTAATCGGTTTCTTGTTACGGCCCTCCTCACGATTATCACGACATTGTTTCTATCTGCAGCGATGGGATCAATAGGGCCTTACGTCATTCGTGCAACGACCGAAAGCACCTATATAGCTTTTTTAATAAGTGCCATTTTATTGATATCTTATGGGAGCAATTCTAGCCGGTCTTCCTTATGGGTGTTTTGGGGCTCCATTGTGGCAGGACTATCGATATGGATTCGGCCCAGCGGTGTCGTATTGGGCGTTGCATTCTTGCTAACGGCAATTGCTTTTTATGGCAATGGGTCGCGAAAGAAAGGTGCGGCCGTTTTTTTACCATTTCTTGTGTTGGTCTTATGCCTATCAGCATACAACTACGTGATTTCCGGACAATTTACCTATAGCGGGTTTGGCGCTCAAAATTTGCTTCGCGGAACAATTATGCTCATCGAAAACGATGATAGCTATCCGCCCCTGCTGCAAAAGGGAATTGATAACTTCAACAAGACATCGGGAGTTGAGCAGGATCGTCAATTTATGCTCGATAGCTGGAATCTGGCGGTAATAGCAAAGAATGAAAGAGAGTATTCGAATCCAAGATTTTTAAAACTTGTGTTTGGAGAATGGCTGGAAGATGAAAGGGTCTCTGGAAAAGAAAAAAGGCTAAAATTTACTGCAGAGTATCAAAGGAAAATGGCGAAGAAAAATCTTGCTAATAATCCTTATGCGTACTTTAAAGTGAGTTTGGGTCGCTTTTATTATTACTTTTTGGACCCGGGCTTTGTTCTATATTCAGTTTTTGGGGAGAGATCCGGTTTTCCGAACATGGGTCTGGATCAATTGACTTATGAAAACATCATTAGCTACAGAACGAGCAAGGCTTTTGATAAATACCCATTTGCAGACTTAGAAGCGCTCCGATCCGACCCGCGCCTTTTCAACTCGGTCAGAGAGCATGTGCTGCAAGCGGAAGAAAACCCATTGGTCATGATTTCTGTTTCCAACAATGGTTACGTGGGAAAACTAAACGAAACTTGGTTTTGGGACGTACCTACCAAATTTGTTGGCTTCTTGTTTTTTTTGTTAGTCCCTCTGGCTCATTGGGTCATGTTGGGAACCGGAATAGTTGCGCTGGTGACGTTTGCTTGCGCACGAAAGATTAGGGATGAGTGGTTTCCTCCCCTATTTATAGCCTTGTGTGGTTGCGGACTAAAAGGACTATTGGTATTAGTCGCCAATTGGAATGACCGCTACCTCGCCTCTGATATATTGCTGCCTATTACGACAACTTTGTTGATTCTTCATATTTTACTAGCTCGTTTCATGAAGGCTGATCGCGTAGGCTGATCGCGTAGGCGGATCGCGTCAAACAGGCTCTTCGGAGACAATTTCCCATCGCGTATCATAGAAGAAATAGGTCGGAATTATTATGTCCCTTTTTTCTTCCAATCAGGTGCGGCGTGTCCTTCTCTTTAGACGATATTTTTGCAATGCTTGTGTTCACCGCGAACTCAATGACCCAAGCGCCAATGCTTTTCCAAATCATTCACCAAGTTGCGGCTCTTGAGAAACAGCTAGTTGGCCTCATCAGGTCTTGGCGTTTTTGCTCAATCGATGCTGGTGGGAATGGCGGTGTCGAGGCCTCGGGCGATATTCTTTCCCGCGTCGTAGAAGAGCAGTTCAAGGAGGTCGCAGGCTTGTGCCTGGATCTCATGAGTGATCAAGGTTAGCCGGTCGCCGGAACAGTCGCCGACTTGATCGAAGCGAAGATAGTCGATGCCGCGGTCCAGATAGGGCGAACGCGGTCCGGCTGCAATTTGGCCGATCCGTCCTTTGCCGTCGAAAAGGCATTCACCGATGGCCGGGGTGACGTTGTGGTACTTGATCCCACGGGGCAAGGTGGGGCGATCCGCGTCCAAGAGGACCCGACGGCCGACAAAGCCGTCCTTGTCCATATCGATAAAGGGGGTCACAGCGAACTTGAAAAAATGGCGATCCATAAAAACGCTGCCTTGCACGGGCTCTGATCGTTCAACCCCAATCGGCGCGTGAATGGATCGATATATACTTATAGGGGGGCCCCCGCCATCCCTGTCGCACATGGCGCAGGATCGTTGTCCGCCTTTTACAGTCCCAAGTTATAGCCCCAAGGCTTCTTGGCGGCGGCGGCTGATGGCTTGAATAATCCGGTCGGCTGTGATCGCGATCAAAGCCATCGACAGCCCCGTCACCACACCCGCCCCGGCGTTGGCCTTGCCCAGTGCAAGATAGACCTGCTGGCCCAGCCCTTGCGTGCCGACCAAGGCGGCGATAACCAGCATGGCAAGCCCGAACATAATCGTCTGGTTGAGCCCGAGCATGATAACCGGCAGGGCGAGAGGGAATTTGACCTCGAACAAAAGCTGGCGGTTGGTGCAGCCCATTTGTCGGGAGGCCTCGATGATGTCCGGAGGTACCTGCCTTAGGCCATGCTCGACGTAACGGATCATGGGAACGATGGCATAGGCAATGATCGCTAAAAGGGCGGTAAACTCGCCAACCTTGAACAGCATAAGCGCTGGGATCAAGAGCACGAACTGGGGCATGGTCTGAAGTGTGTCATTGATCGGCCGCAAGAAAGCCGAGACGCCATCGTTTTGTGCGGCTAATACACCCAACAGCCCGCCGACGAAGACGCAGATCAAGACCGCGGCAGTGCAAAGGTAGATCGATAGCATGGCCGGCATCCAGATGCCGTTGATCAAAATAAAGATCATGGACCCCAGTGCCAGCGCCGCAATGTTACGTCCCCCGGCTTGCCAAGCGACGAGGGTCACGACCGCCATGAAAACCGGCCAGGGCGTGCCCGTTGTGCCGTAGAATAAAAGGCCGCCGAAAATGACCACGGCCACCGAGGCGCGCCAGGACCAGCGGCGCCAGGCGTAGACACTGAAGAGGCCCACGGCCAAGGCGTAGAGCGCGATCATCCAGCTTTCTAGTTGGAAGCCCCAGGAAAAGGGACTGATCGTTTTTACAAAACCGATGCGTAGCGGAAGCATCAGATAAAACAGCGTCTTTGTCTTAATCCAAGTCATCACGTCGGCATAGTTGCCGAGGATGTATTTGACGCCGCTATTGAGAATCTCGGCGGGATAGAAGACCCAGGCATCGGGGTATGTCTTGATCCACGGGAAAACCTGAGCGGTAAGAACGAAGAACACAAGCAGCGCGAATGCGGTGATCAGGTAGAGGTGTTTACGCCAAAGCGTGGTAGCGGTGGCATCGGGCAGCGCGCCCTGTTTCTCTGCAAGGCCCCAGCTGATCCGGTCCAGCATCATGGCGAGCAGCGCAATGACCAATCCCGCGAGCAGGCTCTGGCCGAATTGGGCCTTGCGCATGGTCGACAGCACCTCCCAACCGATGTCAGCAAATCCGCCGATGATGGCCGCGATGATCACCATGCTGAGGGCGGCCATGGTTGTCTGATTGACGCCGATCATGATCTGCGGCAATGCGGTGGGAATCTCCACCTGCCAGAACCGCTGTCGCGGCGTACAGCCCGACATGTCCGCGGATTCCAAAACTTCCGGCGGAACCTGCCGCAGGCCCAGAATGGTGTTTCGCACCATGGGAGGGGCTGAATAGATCGCACTGGCGATCAAACCGACGACGGGTCCGAAACCAAACAAAAACAGAATGGGAATGAGATAGGCAAAGGCCGGGATCGTTTGCATCAGATCCAGGGTCGGCTGTATCACCTTGTCCAGCTTGGGGGAGCGAAAGGCCAGGATACCGATGACCAGCCCAAGCCCGACAGAAAGCGGCACGGAAACCGCGACCAGCGATAGGGTCGCCATGCTTTCATCCCAATAGCCCACCACCACCATGTAACCCAGCGAGGCCGTGGTGAAGGCGACCAGTTTCCAGCCGCCGGCGCGAAAGGCGATTACTCCCATTAAGGCCATGGTTGCCGGCCAAGGCAGCCAAGCCAGCACCGCATTGGCCCAGGTCATTGGCCAATCGAGCGTCCAGGATAGCGCCCGGAACAACCAACGAAAATTGTCAACAAAAGCCTTGGTGACCAGGTTGATCCAATCGATGATGGGAACGACCAATTCCGTCGGATAGGCTTCAATCCAAGGAAACTGGCCGACAAGGGCGAAACAGACCACGGAGAAAAGACCAACGATCAGCCACGGGGCGAACCCATCGGGTAAGCTCGGTTTGGACTGGGTGGTGGTGGACTCCAAGACGGTCACTGGCGCGACACCCTTTTTCCTTCAGGCCGAGGTTCATTCACCGGGAGACCGGTCCCGTCGCGGCTGTTTCATTCAGATGCCGCGTGACGGCCTTTGAGTCGCGCCAGCTCTGAAATCGCTACACTTTATCGCGGCGGCGCACCGTTACGCCGCCTCGGTAAAGTCCGGGGGCCGGCCCGCATGGGAACCGGCCCCCGATGAACCTACCGAATAAAAGCCTACATCGCAGCTTTGTCGGCCACCGGCTTCCAAAGCGCCTCGTTTTCATCGACCCATTGCTTGGTCAGGGCAACGATGTCGGCACCGTCGTTGTCAACCGCACCCATGATGGGTTCTTGAATGTCGTTCGAGATACGAAATTCCTTCAAGAATTCGTAGGCGGCCGGCCACTTGTCCTTCATGCCCGGCCATGCGGCGTTAAAAGTCCGCGGCGGGACCATGCTGTACTTCTCCATGACCTCGTCCGGGATATCGACCCATTCGGCATCGATTGTGGCGAGCGACCAGTGGGGTGACCAGAACATTTGCACCAAGGGAGTCTTGGCCTCAATCGCCGATGTCATCTCGGCAACCAACGCGCCTTCGGAACCGGCGGGAACCGCGACGAAATCCAGGCCTTCACCCGCGATCAGGTCTGCAGAGCGTGTACCCCAGTCGGCCGGATAGGCAAGCAGCCGGCCCTTGGGATAGGTCTCGGCCATGGCAAATGCTTGTGCACAGGATTTGAAGGCATCCCAGGCCGGCAATCCGGGGCAGACTTCCTTGACATGTGCTGGGTAGAGCCATCCTTCACGGGCACTGATGCCAACATCGCCGAGATCCTCGATCTTACCCTCGGAGATTAGGCCCGGATAGAAATCGCCCAGGTTATTGCCCCACATTTCCACCGCAACGGTTATGCCGCCGTCAGCGACAGCCTGACCGGAGGACAGGTAACCGGCGGTCGTATGCTCGACCTCGTATCCCATTTCCCGAAGGATATGACCGTAAATTTGCGAGGTGACGTGCTGGCCCGTCCACTCGAAGAGCGACAGGGTAATGGGCTCGTCAACGGCACCGAGTTCGGCCGCTTGCGTCGGGGACATCAAACCGATCGCCGTCGCCGCGGCCAACAAGGTTCTCGTCAGTCCTTTCGCGCGCATTGTTTTCCTCCACATTGTTTAAAGCCTTTCTGTTGTTTACGGCGTTATCCGCCTGATTACGATTCATTCCTAACTTATACACTTATTGAAGGTTATTCAGGGATTTTCGTAACCGCTAATCCCTAAATGGAAAGCGAACAAGGATCTGCATGCCTTTCGACCGCCAAATCGGGGCATCGTCGTGGGTTTTGCAGCTAAAAATCCGGCCAGATTATCGTGTCTAAGCAATGCCTTTGTTGGGATTTCAGTCATATTCAGGGTGCGCTACTGCTCTGGAACCGCTATGGGGCACATCGATACCCCGTCACTGCAGCACTGGCAACTACCACCTCCACTTGACTCGGGAACCCCATCCTCGCTCTATTCTTATTGGCTTGTGCCGTGAATTGGGGACAATAAGATCACAAAACCGAGATTTTTCAATTTAATTTTCACTATTGTGACAAGCTGGGCGATCACATATCCCGTTTCCTGATGGAGGTAGCCAGGAGTCTCATGTTGAAACGATCGGATATGCTTTGGAGGATCCTTAAAGGGGGCGAGGCAGCTGCGGTCGTTCTAAAAAGCACCTCGCCTTGCCATTGGGTTTGTTGACCGCATGGCCGGTGGATCCAAACCTGAAACCGACCTTTATGAACCTGTCAAAGGATTCCTTGAGGGGCAGGGCTACCACGTTAAAAGTGAGATTGACGGTGTTGATGTCATGGCGCGGCGGGGCACCGAAGACTGTGTATTGGTTGAACTCAAGAATAGCTTTACGCTTACATTGGTGCATCAAGCAATCGCGCGGCAATCGATCACCGACTTGGTCTATGTGGCCGTTCCCGGCGATCGCGGGCAGGCTTATGCGAGAACCCTGAAGAAAAATCTGCTTTTGTGTCGACGCCTTGGGCTCGGCTTGATCACCGTTGGCCCAAAGGAAAGCTTTGTCGTCGTCCATTTGGATCCGGCGCCTTATAGGCCGCGCAAGTCCAAGGTCAGGCAAGCACGCCTGCTGAAAGAGTTCGCGCAACGGGTCGGAGACCCAAATATGGGTGGCACCGGCGGGCGCAAGATCATGACGGCCTATCGGCAAGATGCCCTGAGGTGCCTTTGGATTTTGTCTCAGTCCGGGCCGAGCAAAGCATCGGAGGTGGCGAAAGCCGCGCAGGTGGACCGGGCCAGGCGGATTATGGCGGATAATCACTACGGCTGGTTTGACAGGATACGCACCGGCATCTATGACCTCAGTCCAAATGGTAAGCAGGCGATGTCAGCCTATGAGGTCGAGCTGAACAGACTCAAAGAAGTTGGCTGAGAGGTCTAAATAATTGGGGACATCTTAATTCGTGCCCTTAGTAAACCTGTTCATAAGCCTGGCAGGCTTCCTCCTTGGTTTTGCCTTCTAGGAAGGCTAGCTCACCTTCTTTATGTTTGACATAGACGTCAACGAAGAGTTCGCCGAACCAAGACTTGACCGCGTCGGAAGCAGCAAAAAGCGCGAGGGCTTCTTGCAGGGATCCGGGCAGGCGCCGGAACCCCCGCTCTTGCAGTTGAGCGGTGCTAAGTAAGGAGAGGTCGTCTTGGGTGGGCGCGGGCGGTGCCAATTCTTGTCGAATGCCGTCGAGGCCCGCATAGACGATGGCAGCCTGCTGAAGGTGGGGACTCGCCGCCGAGTCGCCAGCGCGAAACTCCACATTGAACTGTTTAGCCGTGTCCAGACCCGGCAGGGCGGCAACAGGACAAATGCGCAGGGAAGCCTCGCGATCTCGATAGCCCAGATTGTTGAAGGCGGCACTCCAGCGATGCGGCGCCAAACGGGCATAGGAAATAACGCTGGGCGCGGTCAGGGCGGTGATGTCGGGCAGATGGTGCAGAACACCGGCGACAAACTGGCCGGCAACCGTGCTGAGGCCGCCGGGGCCATCCAGGTCGTGCGTTTGCGGCTCGCCGTCGTCATCGACGAAGCTGAGATGGATATGAACGCCATTGCCCGCGCCATTCAGATCCCGCAATGGCGTAAAGGTTATAGGGTCTTCGAGGCGCTGGGCCGTGGCCCGCGCCAGTTCCCGGATGATGAGCGCATGGTCTGCGGCGCGGATGCCCTCTTGGGGATGCATGGTCACTTCATATTGATGTCCACCCCATTCGCGCAGGAAGGAATCCGGCGCCACGCCGGCCTGCCGAAGCGCACCCAAATAGCTTTCGCCGAAGGCCTTTTTCTCGCGAAAGCCGGACAGACTGAAGCCAGGCCCCACCTTGGATGTGGTGTCCAGGAATTGGAACTCCATCTCAAAGGCGCTGAGTAGATTGAGGCCAGTCTCCGCCTTGAGCTGTCGCAGCGCTTCAGCCAATCGGCCCCGCAGACAGCACTCCCAGGGGGTACCATCGGTGTGATGGATGGTGCCGAAAAAGAAGTGCTCCTGAGGCGAGCCGTCGCCAAAGTCCACGCGTACCTGGGTTTCGGGATCGGCAATCATGAGTAAATCGCCCAGAGAGCCGAAGGGTGAGTCCGCGATGGAATCAAAGGCGGTGATCTGCACATTGGTCGGCACCCAGCCGATGCCCTTGGTCAGGCGGCTGTCCAGATCGGCTACGGGGAACGACTTGCCTCGGGTGTGGCCGGAGAAGTCCGGACTGCAAATCATCGCCAAGGGTTCGTGGTGGCCGGTTTTTGTTGTTTTATTCGTCACCGGCATTGCCTTTCTCCCACCGTGTCGGACCGTCCAAGGTTGCGACGCCCGGCGAAAAGCGCACCGAGTCCCACCTTTCAATGCGTGATCGGGTTTTCGGCCAATCGGCTTCCGCGACCTTGTTGATCAAGGCCTCGATCAGCAACAGCGCCGTCACGCTGGTATCCCAAGGCGTGCCCACGTCAATAATGACCGGCAGGACATGAGTGCTGTGGCGGGAGATCGGCGAGATCCAGCGGTCGGTCAGCAAGATGATATGCGCCCCACTGGCGGCAGCTTGTTCGGCGAACCAATCCAGATCCGCTTGATAGCGCCGCACATCGACCATGAAGACCACATCATTGCGGCCCAGGCGCAGAAGATAGTCCGGCCATTCCTCGTGGTCGGTAGGTACCTTATAGACCTTGGGCCTTATCTGTTTCATATGGCGCGCCAAATAGGATGCCAGGGTGTCCGTGATGCGCCCGCCCAACAAGTGCACGCCCCGTTTTTGATCGCTCAGCAAGGCGACGATGATCTCGAGTTGGGCATCGGAGATGAAAGAGGCGGTTTCCTCGGCCGCGCGAACCGCTGACTCGACCAGACCGGCGAAAAACGATCCGGCACCTTTACCGTCACCGCGCTTTTCGCGCAGGGTCACGGGGGATTGATAGCCCTCTTTCAATTCGCCGATCAGCGTTTGCTGGAATTGGCTATAGCCTTGAAAGCCTAGCTTTGAGGCCAAGCGCAAGATGGTTTGGCTGCTGACGTTGGCACGTTTGGCGAATTCGGCGACGGTCAGAAGGCCTGTAAAGGGATAGTCGGCCTTAAGAGCAGTGGCGGCCTTGCGTTCGCCCGCCGTCAGTGTCCCCAAACGCTCATCGATCCGTTCACTAAGAGGCACCCTTTATGTCTCTCCCAAATAGGTTGCTCGCAAATCCCTTGCTGTTGAGCCGGATCTCTATACCGGACCAAATCCGCGAAGCGCCAGCGTGGCTTCGGTTATTGGGCAAGTTTGGAATTTTTGCAACAATTTTGTCAATTCTTGTTGACGTGAAATATTTATTTGATCATGAATCCCAGGAGAGATTTAACGAGGGAGGCGACTTTGGGCGCCCGCGCCTTTATTGGAACCGGCGGATTTGTGGGGCTGATCGCCCTGTCCGCGCTGATCGCCGGATTGCTGGGCGGCGGGGTTGAGCGCATCCTCATTGTATTCCTGATCAACCTGATCGCCGTGCTGGGCATGGGCATCTATTCGGGGAACTCGGGCATTTTGAGCTTTGGCCACCTGTCCTTCATGGGCATTGCAGCTTACCTGTCCGGCATCTTGACTATGCCGGTTGCCATGAAGCAGATGACCCTTTCCAAGCTGCCCGATTTTTTGGCCGTTGCCCACTTTGATCTCTTGGCCGCCACGGTGATCACGGTGATTGTGGTCATGGCCGTAGCGTTGGTTGTCGGGGTGGTGATTGCCCGGCTCGACGGTTCGGCCGCGACCATTGCCACCTTGGCGCTTCTTATCATTGTTCACGGCTTGATCATCGGCGCACGGGATTTCACGCGGGGCAGCCAGTCCTTTTTCGGCGTGCCCCGTGACACCGATCTGCCGGTCGCCGCCTTGGCTGCGATCTTGGCGATCGTCGTGGCCCGCGTGTTTCGAGAATCAGTTTGGGGGGTTAAGCTGCGGGCTTCGCGCGATGACCAACTCGCGGCCAATGCCATGGGCATCAATGTGCGCAAGCAGCGTCTTCTGGCGTGGGTCATCAGTGCCGGTGTTGTGGCCATCGCCGGTGTATTATTGGGCCATTTTTTAGGGGCCTTTTCGGCTAAAAAGTTTTTCTTCGTGGACACCTTCTTGCTGCTGGCGATGCTGATTGTTGGCGGCATGGCCACGGTTAGCGGCGCCTTGGCGGGCACGATCTTAATCACCGCGGTAACCGAGGTGCTGCGCCGGCTCGAAGGCGGTGTGGAGATCCTGGGTCTGCAGCTGCCGGTCCTCTTTGGCATGACCCAAATCGGTATTGGCTTGATCATCCTGGCGGTAATGTACAAAAAGGCCGACGGGCTGATGGGGCGTTCCGAATGGGATGAATTGGTGCTGCCCGGCAAAGACGAATCCGCCCGGGACCACATCGGCAATGCCGAAGGCAAATCCGTCGAGGCTCAATCACACCAGGTTGCCGAAACGTCCGGCGAACGATTTATCTCGGCCGAGCACATCACTAAAACCTTTGATGGCCTGGTTGCCGTTGACGATGTTTCTTTAGAGCTTAAAGGACAGGAAATCGTCGGACTCATCGGCCCCAACGGCTCTGGCAAGACGACGCTTTTGAACGTTTTGTCCGGTGTCCTGCCCGCATCGGCTGGGCAGGTTCATGTGGATGAGGTAAATGTCACCGGTTTTCCCTCTCACAAAATTGCCGGTCATGGTATCGGACGTACTTTTCAAAACATTCGGCTTTTCACCTCTTTGAGCGTCCTGAACAACGTCACCATTTCCGCCTTGCGGCGTTGGCCTAAGATATCTGTATCCGAGGCCCGGCATACGGCACGACAGGCCATAACTTCTCTTGGAATCAGGGACAAGATAAACTTCTTCGCCACCACCCTTTCTTATGGCGACCAGAGGCGAGTGGAAATTGCCCGGGCTCTTGCACTGAAACCGAAGTTTTTATTCTTGGACGAACCGGCAGCCGGGATGAACAGAGAGGAAACCGACCGATTGATGCAAGATCTGCTGCGCCTCAAAGATAGCCACAGCATGGGCATTCTCATTATTGATCACGACCTGCCCCTAATCATGAAGCTTTGCGACCGGGTCGTGGTGTTGAACGAAGGCAAAATCATTGCACAAGGGGCACCGGCGGCGGTCCAAGAAAACCCCGCCGTAATTGAGGCCTATCTGGGTCGCAAAACAGCGGACCGGATGACTAAGGCCATACAGGACCAAGCAATAGATCCGTAAGACTGAAAAGGAGACGAGACTATGACAAGCAGCATAAAACAGATCGCACTGGGAACCGCGCTGGCATTGGCGCTTAGCCCTGTGGGCGCGCTCGCCGATAGCTTAAAAATCGGCGTGGCTACGGCGCAAACCGGGGGTCTTGCGCCCTATGATGGACCGGTCATTGAAGGCATCCATCTGGCCGTTGATGAAATCAACCAGGCCGGTGGCATCGGTGGGACGACAAAGATCGAACTGATCGAAAAGGACGTTCGCTCGGACGCTGCCCAGACCTCCATCGCCGTCCAGGAATTGATCGACGAGGGCGTCAATGTCCTGATCACGCCCTGTGACGCGGATCCCTCATTTGCCGCCGCTGCCTTGGCGGGCGACGCTCAGATCCCGGCCTTTTCTACCTGTGCTTCTTCACCGACCCTGCCCTTAATGGGCGGCGACTTTATGTTCGCCAATTTCCCAGGGGATAATGTGCAGGCCACGGTGTCCGCCGAGTGGGCTAAGGACCAAGGTCATCAAAACGCCTACATTCTCTATTCCCTGGATAGCCAATATACGTCGATGCCGCTTTATTTTGGGGACGTTTATAAGGCTATGGGCTTGAATGTTGCCGGCGAGGGCACCTATGCTATTGGCCAGCAGGATTTCTCCGCGGAAGTCACCAAGATCAAGAATCTTGATCCGGCCCCGGACGTCATCATGACTTCTGCCTATGAGCCCGACTTTCCCGCTTTTATCCGCCAACTTCGTGCCGCCGGTGTAGATACCCAGGTGATCGGTAGTGATGGCATTGATTCGCCCACAACCTTCTCATTGGGCGAAGCCGCCGAGGGTGTTGTCTTTACAACGGCGGGTCATGCTACGCCGGGAAGCGAGCTGGAAACCTTTAATGCAAAGTACAAGGACAAGTATGGTGCAGAGTCCGAAACCGTCTTCAATGCCATCGGCTATGACCTCATCAAGGTGATCGAAGCGGGTGTTGTCAACGCGGGCTCGACCGATCCGGTTGCCATTCGGGATGCGGTGGCCAATATCGAGGGCCTGCAGGGCGCGACCAGTAAGATCACTTATAAGGGCACGACCGGCATGCCGGTGCGCGAGGTCACGCTCATCCGTGTCAAGGACGGCGCGCGAGAGCTGGTCGGTCAACCAGCGCCGACCGCTGACTTGGTTCCCGAGCCCCGGATGAATTAGAGGCCAGTCGGTAGGGACCCGTTGCTTCTTTCGACCACAAATCTCACCGTCGGCTACGGCGCTGTCGAAGCCGTGCGCGGTATAGACATCGACGTTGCCGAGGGTGAGATCGTTGCGTTGCTGGGTGCCAATGGTGCGGGAAAATCGTCAACCTTGAATGCGCTGGTGGGGCTAACCTCCATACAGGCTGGCGAGGTGACCTTTGACGGCATGGTAACCAACAACTTGTCACCGGAACAACTGGTCCGTCGGGGGTTAACATTGACGCCGGAAGGCCGCCGCGTCTTTGCGGCCTTGACCGTAGAGGAAAACCTGATTCTGGGTGGATACACCTTGGGCACCCGATCCACGGCCTTTACCGATAACCTGTCGCACTTGTTGGATCTTTTTCCGATCCTGAAGGACCGCCGTCAGCAATTGGCAGGCACTCTGTCGGGGGGACAGCAGCAGCAATTGGCTATCGCCCGCGCCATGATGTCCTCGCCGAAACTCTTGCTGCTGGACGAGCCCTCGTTGGGTTTGGCGCCGCAGATTGTGGAGAAGATCTTCGAGCTGATTGACGACCTTCGGGCGGCAGGCACGACCATTTTGTTGGTTGAGCAAAACGTAGCCCTGTCGCTTGATATCGCGGATCGAGGGTATCTGATGGCCAGCGGCAGGATCGTTACCACTGGCAGCGGTGCTGAACTGGCTTCCTCGAATATTATCGAACAGGCTTATTTGGGCGCCGGGGAAGGTGCCTGAGATGGAGTTTTTTCTTCAGCAGACCGTCAACGCGATCGCCCTGGGCGGGACTTACGCCCTTCTGGCGCTGGGCCTGGCTATCATCTTTTCGATCATGGGGATGATCAACTTTGCCCACGGCGAGCTGATGACAACCACCGGCTACGTCTTGATGTTCGCCGGTTTGGCGGGTATTCCCTTTGCCTTGGCCGCGCCTATTGCCGTTGTCTGTGCCATGCTGGCGGCTATGGCCATGGAGCGATTGGCCTTCCGGCCAGTGAGAAATAGCAGCGGCGCCACCATGTTGGTGACCAGTTTTGCCGTTGCCATCATTCTTCAGACCCTTTTCCAAAACCTCATCTCCAAACGGTCTCAACCGGTCATTCTGCCCGACATCTTTGCCCAGTCCGTCGAGATCGCCGGCCTGACAATCGGCGTTAATCAGATCTCCTCGATCTGTGTGACCGCGGTGATGCTGGTCGTCTTGAACATCTTGCTAAAACGTACGGCGGTTGGCATTGCCATGCGTGCCGCGGCGGAAGACTTTCCCGTCGCCCGACTCATGGGTATCCGAGCGAATGCCGTTATCTCCGGTGCTTTTGCCCTTTCTGGCATGTTAGCAGGAGTGGCTGGTGTCCTTTGGGTGGCGCAGCGGGCCTCCGTTGACCCCCTGATGGGATTTGTGCCCGTTCTCAAAGCCTTCATCGCCGCCATCCTCGGGGGATTGGGTAGCCTGTCGGGCGCGGTTGCTGGCGGGTTTGCCCTGGGCTTTATAGAGATCTACTTGACCGCCTATGTCCCTGAAACCGCACAGCCGTTTAAGGAGTCCATCGGTCTTGGGCTGGTCATCCTGATCCTCTTATGGCGACCCAACGGACTTATCCCCGCCAAGGCTCTGGGTAAGGAAAAGGTATGACCAAGGAGTCTATAACCATAGTCGAGGAGGGTGGTGACGTTCAATTGTTGTCCGCGGGGGACCCGGACCCGGTCGTTGTCCTCAACAAAGATGGAAATTCGCCCTTTGTTCTGACCTGTGAACATGCCGGTTGCCAGGTGCCGGAAAAACTTGCAAGTCTCGGCCTGTCCGATAGGGATCTCCGTCGTCATATTGGCTGGGACATCGGCGCGCTCGGGACTGCCCGCGCCATTGCCCGCGCCATGGATGCCGTGTTGGTGTCACAGACCTATTCCCGGCTTGTCATCGATTGCAATCGCCCACCCCTATCGGCTGAGGCGATGCTTCGGTCAAGCGACGGGACAGAAATTCCCGGAAACGCCGGGATCGACGAGGCGGAACGCGCCTCTCGGCGCCAGGAGATCCACCAACCTTTTCATGATCAGGTGGATGCGATCCTTGAGGCGCGGTTGTCCGGTCGCAAACCCACGGCGCTCATCGCCTTGCACAGCTTTACACCGGCCCTGACGAGTGACGGTAAAGAACGGCCCTGGGATCTGGGGCTGTTGTATAACCGGGATCGGCGCTTGGCGGATTTGATGGATCGGGCACTGGCGGATCTGAATTGCGGCCTGAACGTAGCCCACAACCAGCCCTATGCCGTAAACGACCACAGCGACTACACCATTCCGATTCACGGGGAGCGCCGTGGCATCCCCAACTTGCTGTTGGAAATTCGCAACGACCACATACACAATCAGGCGGGCGTTTCTGAGTGGAGCGACCTTCTCACCAAGGTCCTGACTATAATCGAACAAAGGGGAAAACCACGCCTCTGGGGATAGGCGTGCCGTGTAGAATTTTTTTGCCAAATGCCTTTTCATCTGTGCCGCAGACGACTGTTACCAACTCCGTTGAGGGCCTAATTGAAGGCTGGGTTAATAGCTGGCCAGTGGTGACGGTGATTGTCTGAGTCCGGGCGACCTATTTGAGTGCGGCGATCTTTTGAGTAAGTGAAGTAAGGCTTTTTTTGCCGCGCGCGACCGACAAGTTACGCCCGGCTGGTTTAATTGACCGCAAAAGCAGAATCATCCCTGACCCTCTGAAAGGTTCATTGAATTCGCACACAAGTTTATGGTGGCTTTTCGCGCCAAAGGGTTTGCCGTTGCGTCAAACCTAAGGGCAGGCAAAAACCCTATGCTTTCTGAGCGGTATCGAGGCGCCGGTATTGAGGCGCCGGTATTGAGGCGTCGGAATCGAGGCGCCAGCCTACCCTAAAGGATTTTAAACGAACTGGCTTGGGCACCTTATCTGTCATTTTCTTATTGCGAATGATTCGCATTCTCAATAAGATTATTCTATTATTTGGACTTCGAACCGTCTCCTGATCCCTGCCATGGCTGGTTTCGCTCGCGGAATCAGCGGTTAGCGTGGCCGATTGGAGGAACCGGAGCCAAGGACAAAAACCAAAATGCCAAGGAGATCGAATGATGAGGTTGTTACAGCTCAAAAGACTGCTTGCCGGTTGTTTTGCTTCGTTGGCTCTATTGGGCGTGAGCACGAACGCGGCGCAGGCGAGCCATCGTGCTTGTGTGGTGGCTGCCTACGAATTCTACTGGGGTGGTCAAATCGCCGGCTTTCTCGTAAACGGCCGATTCAGCTTTCATAAAAATGGTGCGGCCGATAACGGCATTATCCGAGAAGACGACCTTTTGTCATTCAGGGTGTCTTTCTTTGACCCACATGGCAATCACCTGCGCACTTATAAAAACAACCACGACAAAAGCCTTTACCCAACATTTAACTTTGCCTTCGACACGCTGACGAAAGAAATCTTGCAAGACGGCACTTGGAATGTGGACGATGACAATCGACGCTTTAGAAATGGTTTCTTGATGGGCGAAGGAGACCCTGATCTCCGCGGTACTCCTGGTTCACAGATTGGTTTGGCCTTTTGGTCCAGGCCCGGTGATGACAAGGTGCCCCACCTGCATGTCGACGATTGGGACCTTGAAAACGGTGCACCTGGTGAAGGTGAATTTGGCTTTCCAATTGGCTTCAGTTCTCATGAGGACGTTGCCTTTTTGACCAAAACCACGCAAGACAGAATCGATACTGGAAAGGTGGGCACGGCCTATTTTGACGCTGAGAATGGCGTGAACGAACTGGCGTCTGATTTTGGCTCTTTTGGCAACCGTATAAAAGTTGTCCCTGCCAAGAAAAACTATAATGACTTTCGGGCCTATCGAAGCTGCAGACGGGCAGGCTGAGAATCGGTTCGCCACGATTTGGGCGCTGCATCATCTGTATTGGAGAACGATACTTCGATGACCAGCAGCGCCCAGCTCCCCATCTGATAATTTTCTTGGTATCCACCCTATTTTTCGGCCTCGACGGTGAGGGCAAGCTCGTTGCGAAACTCGCGGTGACGACGGGGCCGGCTCCCAGTTGATTTTGACCTTTGCTGAGCCGATTACCAGGGAGCGTTTTACAGCTCTGCTAGGGTGCCCGCGACGGTTCGCTGCGGTGAAGGTCTAGACACTGGCTCTCAATGACTGGAAAGCTCAGAATGGTGCCCGGTCCTTGGGGCTATTTGAGGCGTTCGGCAGGCCTCATTCAGTTCTGTTGAGGTGGATTTTCCCTGGATTGTTGATAAAGTTGCCCTCGCAGGCAGAGGGAGGGCGAGACCTATGGAAGTCAAATCAGCTATGCATGGGATTGGTGCGTCTTCATCAAAAACGAATGACAAGACCGTCGCCGGAGTAATCGTCAATACAGGTTTTCTCAGCCCGGAAAGGGCGCAGGAAATATCCAAGCGTCTGGGTGTTCCGCCGCCTGATAGGATCACCGTTGCTGTGCCCGAAGAGAGCTTAGTGCAAGGTCTCAAAAAAAGAGAAGCTTTATTTGAGCAATATCCCTTGGCGAAATTCGCGCTGACTCCTCCAGCGCCGCTCTCAATTCATACCAAACAACCGACCCCGGGCTTCACCGATCAGGATATTGAGACGGTAATCGGTCTGACCCGTGCTGTCTCAAATTTTGTCGTGTCTCATATCTGGCCAAATGACGTAGCCAAATCGGTTGTCAAGGGTTGCTGGCTCGCCTACGACGCTCATAACGTAATCCAAAGCTGGGACGATCCGGATGTGTCCACACTCTCCTGTTTAGTGGATACCTCAAAGGTGGCCTTCGATGCCTTGTCGCTGCTTGATTCGACCAATCTGCTCGGCCCAGGATCGTTGATATCTGAAAGCTATAAGCCTGTAATTTCCGACTCTCTTACCATCATTGGAAATATGGCAGATGGGCGCGATCCAACAATCTCGTCCTTGGACCTGTTGGTTAAGCAAAACGCGCGAGAGCTGAAAGAAGCTGGCCAAGACGCCGAACTTTTGCAGTGGGATACCTATAAGCTGGCAACTAAGTTTACCGAGGCGGCCTTGAGCAGCGATCCTAAGTACAAGGATTTTCGTCTGACGCCGATACCTCACTTCAAAAAGGCTGACTGAGCTTTACCGGGAATTTTTCGCGTCGCGCACGCTCGGCACTGGCCCATTGACCGCCAGTCTGCTCGCCGCCGGCACCAAAGGCTTTTGTTCCAATAGACCAGAGATCCAGAATCGACTAACCTTCCACCTGGATCATGGATTTGGCGCTGATCGGTCTTGAGTGAGGCATTTTAATGAGCGTAAGACAGTCGAGAGTGACGACAAGTCACTGGGGTGCCTTCGAGGTTACCACCGAGAATAACCAGATAATCGGTGTCAGGGCATTCGATGCGGACCCGACGCCATCTGCCATCCCCCATGCCGTGCCAGCGGCTGTTCATCATCAAACGCGCGTCGCCAGACCCTCGTTCCGGCGCGGCTGGTTGAAGGGTGGCCCGGATCGTGATCGCTCAAAGCGGGGTGAGGATGCCTTCGTCGAACTGCCCTGGGACGAAGCGATCGATATCACCGCGGCCGAGATTGACCGGGTTCGGCGCGGATACGGTAACGGTGCTATATTTGGCGGTTCTTACGGATGGGCCAGCGCCGGCCGGTTCCACCACGCCCTTAGCCAGGTCCACCGCTTCTTGAACGCCATGGGTGGATACGTTGCATCCCGCGCGAGCTATAGTACGGCTGCCGCGCAAGCCATTATCCCTCATGTTTTTGGGATGCATTTTCTAAAATTCACCTGGGGGTATCAGAACAGTTGGCCGATGATCGCCGATCACACTGAATTGCTGGTCATGTTTGGCGGTATCAATCCCAAAAACTCACAAGTGAGTATGGGCGGCGTGACCCGGCACGAGACGACCAACTGGCTGGAGAAATTCGCGGCCCAAGGCATGGGGCTTGTGAACATCAGTCCGCAACGCGGCGACGCGCCGCCAGCTTCGGCCTGGATGCCCGTTATTCCCGGTAGCGACACGGCGTTGATGATGGCGCTGGCCTATGTCATTGAGACGGAGGATTTGTGCGACCGGCGGTTCCTGCGCAGTCATGCGGTCGGTTACGATGTCTTTCGCGATTACCTGACCGGGCGCGAGGACGGTACGGCAAAGACGCCGGAGTGGGCGGCGAGGCTGTGCGGAATCTCACCTGAAGCAATTCGCGATCTAGCCCGCAGAATGGCTCGAAGCCGCACGCTTATAACCGTCGCTTGGTCGCTGCAAAGGGGCCAAAATGGCGAGCAGCCCTACTGGATGGCGGCAACATTGGCGGCCATGCTGGGTCAGATCGGCTTACCCGGTGGCGGCATAGGATATGGCTACGGCGCCATCGGCGGTGTCGGCGTTCCAATCAAGCGGCTAGATGGATTGCGTCTTCCGCAAGGCAATAATCCCATCGAAGATTTCATTCCGGTCGCTCGCATCGCGGATATGTTGCTCAATCCGGGTGGGTCATACGAATTCGATGGTGAACGCCGGGTCTTCCCCGATATCCGACTGATATATTGGTGCGGCGGTAATCCGTTTCATCATCACCAAGACCTGAACCGACTGAATCAAGCCTGGAAGCAGCCGGAAACGATCATTGTTCATGAGCCCTGGTGGACGGCGACCGCAAGGCGCGCGGACATCGTCTTGCCGGCGACGACGCCTTTCGAGCGTGAGGACATTGGTCGATCACCCAGCGATCCGTTCCTCTTTCATATGCCAAAATTGGTCGATCCGATCGGCGAAGCACGTGACGATTATGGCATCTTTTCTGACTTAGCCGAACGTCTGGGGTGTCGCGAAACCTTTACCGAAGGCCGCGACGCGGAAGGGTGGCTCTGTCATCTCTATGATCGATTTCGCCAAGGAATCTCGGCGGGCGGCTTGGAGATACCCGCCTACAACGAATTTAAGGACCGGAACTGGGTGGAGCTTCCCATTACAGGCGCCGATCATGCCTCTGTACCCTTCGCCGCCTTTCGGGAGGACCCGACCGCTGCACCCCTTGCCACGCCGTCTGGCAAGATCGAGATTTTCTCGGAGACGATTGACGGATTCGGTTACGACGAAGCGCCAGGTCACCCCGTATGGCGAGAGCCTGACGAGTGGCTTGGTTCCCCGAAGAAAGAACGGCGCTTGCTGCATCTTGTGTCACCACAGCCGGCGGACAAATTGCATAGCCAGTTGGAATCTGCTCTGGCCGATGCTCCGGGCGCACGCCCCATGCCGCTTATCATCTGCAGCGCCGATGCCAATAAGAGGGGGGTGACCGGCGGAGACATCGTTCGCGTCTACAATGATCGCGGCTCCTGTTACGCGAGAGTAAGCCTCAGTGACGATATCCTGGAAGGCGTCGTCGCCATGTCAACCGGCGCCTGGTACAAGCCCGATGAAAGCGGCATCGACCAGCATGGCAACCCGAACATCTTGACTCGTGATATTGGGACTTCGCGAATTGGACAGGGAAGCAGCGCTCATACCTGTATGGTCCAGGTTGAGAGGTTAGAGGCCCCTCCGCCTCCCATCACGGCTCACAGTCCACCGGACTTTTCTAAGCATAGGCTCCTTCCCGAAACCGTAAGTCAAGAGTAGGCATTATGAGCAATCTGCAAGAGGCGACCGATCTGGAAAACAACGTTTCTGTCAGTGCGCGAAGGTTTGAAGAGTCTCCCTTTATTTCGCGTACCGATGACCCCAATATGATCCGGGGCGTTTATGCCGGCAGATTTTTTGCTATATTCATGGGTGAGGACCCGGTCGAGACCTATTGGCGTCTGCGTCAAAAGGCGTTGATCTTCGATGTCCCTGAAAAACCAATCGAGATCTCTGGGCCCGATGCCGTGCCGTTCCTTGAGAAGGTTCTTAGTCGCAAGGTCGCGACGATGAAAGAGGGGCGCGGTTACTATGCCGTCGCCTGCACGCCGCAAGGCGGTGTGTTCATGGACGGTGTCGTCTTCCGGCTCGGGGCGGACCGTTTCTGGTATGTCCAAGCCGATGGGCCTTTCGAGACTTGGCTGGTTGCCCATTCTGATGGCTTCGATGTGACTATTGCCGATCCTCAAAGCCGTGTCTTGCAGATACAGGGGCCGGCCTCAATTGACATCATGCGCGATGCATCGAACGGTGCGATCGACGAAGGCATGAAGTACTTTCGATCCGGTTACTTCGATCTGGGCGGACAAAGGCTTTACGTATCGCGAACCGGCTTCACGAACGAACTGGGTTTCGAGATTTACTGCGACGGGGCCAAGACGGACCATCTTGCCCTTTGGGACCATCTCATGGCTTGTGGTGAACCCTATGGAATGGAGTTTTCCTCTACCCGCGCGATGACAATACGGCGGATTGAGGGGGGCATCCTTGGCAATCTAACGGACATGGACCCCACGATGACACCCTTTGAGGCAGGATTGGCGCCATTTGTGGATATGGACAAAGATGATTTCGTTGGCAGAGGCGCATTGCTGGATAAGGACAGGCGATCTTGCCTTTTCGGATTGACCTGCAAGACCGCAACGCCCTGCGCCGGTAGCGCTGTGCTGGATGGAGATAAAAAAGTTGGCCGGATCACCGCCGGTGTGCCGTCTCCTACTCTGCAGCTCGGAATTGGCTATGTCGTATTCAAGGCTCCAGGTGAGTGGCTAAATCGCACCCTGACCTTGCGTCTGCCCGACGGCAGTTTACACGACGGTGAGGTTGTGGAATTGCCGTTCTTCGACCGCGAGAGGAAGATCGCGCGTGGGTACGACCGCTCAATTCCCAAGAGACCCGCAAACCCGCAGGATCGTGTGGGCGCGGAATTGTCCCTTGAGAAAAGGCAAGTTCTATGACAGCGCCCGGTGATCGGGCACCACGGCCCCGCAGGTCCTTTATCTTTACCCCGGGCTTGCGGCCTGACATGTTCCCAAAGGCCTTGGCGTCGGGCGCCGATATCGTCTGTGTGGAACTTGAAGACGGCATTGCGCCTAAAGACAAGGCGGAGGCGAGACGACTCGCGCTGGCGCTCTTTGAGGCATCGCCAGCCGATGGAAGGGTCGAGTGCATTCTGCGCATCAACTCCCTGCGCGAGCGTTTTGGCATTGACGACATCCAAGCTATTTTGGCGACGCCAACCCCGCCGCCCGCGCTGATGATGCCGAAGGTCCGCACGCCGGACGAAGTCATAATTCTTGATCAACTTCTCACCGAAGCCGGGCATAAAACGCGTCTTCACGTGATTATCGAAACCAACGCCGGTCTCGAGGCTGCCCACGACATCGCTCGCTGTTCGACCCGCATTGATGCGCTGTTCTTCGGAGGTGTGGATATGGCGGCCGAACTGCGTTGCCGCAACGCCTGGGAACCCTTGCTTTATGCCCGGAGCCGCGTCGTGCATGCGGCAGCGAGCGCCGGCCTGGATGCCATTGACGTGCCTTTTCTTGATCTCGAGGATCTGGATGGAATGCGCATTGCCGCCGAACAGGCCCGCGATTTGGGCTTTGCCGGAAAGGGCTCGGTGCATCCAAAGCAGATCGCCGTGCTCAACCAAGTGTTCACGCCCTCGCGGGACCAGATTGATCGGGCGCGCCGCATCATTTCCGAATTCGAAGCGGCGAATACCGGCCTTGTCGTTGTCGACGGCAAGCTGATAGAAAAGCCGGTGCTGCGCGACATGTACCGCATTGTCGCCATTGCCGAACGAATGAGCGCTTGATCCTGTGAGGCGGTGGCGCCAATCCAATCTTGCACCAACATTTTAAATCGGACCACATACTTGCGGCTGGTCACGGGGTTAAGACTATCCTATTGGGTAAGAAGGATCCGCTGATCGGCGAGTGGCGGAACTCCCTAACCTATGCCGGCCTGCTGGTGGGTTGATTGCGTCGCTCATGATCGGTTTGGATTGGGCAAAACTCAGCTTTCAGGACCACACGGCGCTAGCTGACGGTACTGTCGTCTCTCGCAAAAGGCTGAACCGATGGTAGGTTCTGTCCTTTTTTGCGCCTCGGCCACTCCGCATGGTCGCCAGGCAAGCCTACGCGGCGCCTCATGATGGCCCCTAAAGTCCGGAATTCTAGTTTGGGGCTGCACTTTGTACCGCCATATCGATCCTCGCGATCCAATGGGCCGCATCTGGCGCTCAAAAAATATTGTCTGGGCTTGTTCGATTATTGGCAGGCTCCACGAAATGCTCACGAACGGCCGTTTTGCGAGAATAATAGTGCTGCTCCGGTAAATTGGGAGAGTCTAATGTAGGCCGTTTTAGCCCGCTGATGTGAGGGTCGCTGATAGCGGGGAAAGGTCCAGCTGTAAAAGTGATTTTTTTCAAGTGCTTAATGGGAATTATGCTCAAAAAGCTTTTTGCTCTTTTTATCCCATGCGGCAAGGGCCTTTCTTGGGTTTGGTAAAATTTCTTGGACTCAAAACACTTCAGACATGCTGCGGGCAAACGCCTGAGAAGTTTACGAAAAATCCATTGCTCGCGATTTATACAAACATACTATACTCAGACGTGTCTGGCCGGGCTTCCGTTCAGGACGTGTGCCACATGACAAGCACCGCGGAACTCCAATTGAAGGCCAATTTTCGTGAGTCAAACGAAACAAATGATCGCACCCCAGCGCCACGAACTTCGAGAGGTAACCTCTCAAGGTAAAGTTCTTTTGGGGCTGGCCTTCTTATTTAGCATCTTTGTGAATATTCTAATGCTAACCGGACCTTTGTTTATGTTGCAGGTCTACGACCGGGTGCTGGGTTCCCGTTCGGTTGAAACATTAACAGCGCTTTTTCTTCTGGTTGCTCTGCTCTACACCTTGATGGGAATGCTGGATTACGCCCGCGGGCGTGTCATGGCGCGACTGGGGGCACGGTTTCAATCGGCCCTTGATGAACGTGTTTTTAAAGGCTCCATGCGACGAGCCTTGATACCCCAAGTGCGGTCGGCCCCGGCAACAGGGTTGCGGGACCTTGAATCGATTAGAGGGCTGTTGGTGTCGCCCGTTTTGTTGGCGGTTATGGATGTTCCCTGGACGCCGATTTTTCTGGCCGCGATATTTCTGTTTCATCCGCTTTTGGGTTGGCTGGCCGTTGCGAGTGGCGTGCTCTTGATTGGTATCGCTGTGCTGAACCAAACATTGACCCATCGCAAGATGGCGGAGGCCCAGAGCAAAGCAGCGCAAGCCGACACTTTTTCGGAACATGCGCGTCAAGCTGTCGAGGTCGTGCGTTCTCAAGGTATGGAGGGCGATGTTACGCAGCGCTGGTTGAAGCTTCGCACCCAGGCGCTTTCTCATAACATTTATTCGAACGATTGGACCGGCAGCTTTACCACCGTGACAAAAGCGCTGCGGTTGTTTCTGCAATCGGCGATGTTGGCGCTCGGAGCTTTGCTTGTTCTGCGAAACGAGATGACGCCTGGTGCGATGATTGCAGGAACCATCCTTCTCGGCCGCGCACTGGCGCCGATTGAAACAGCGGTCGGGCAATGGTCGATGATCGAACGCGCCCGTGCGGCCTGGAGCAACTTGAACCGGTTTTTGGATGCGACGCCGCCCGAAGAGAAACGAACCAAACTGCCGTCTCCCGGCGCGCAGCTGCAGGCCAAAGCGCTGACTGTTATCCCGCCAGGCTCTCGTACTCCGACTCTGCGGAATGCAGCACTTGATCTTGGACCGGGTAGGGCCCTGGGCGTCATCGGCAAAAGCGGATCTGGCAAGACGACACTTGCCAAGGCTTTGCTGGGCTTATGGCCGCCTGCCGCCGGCGAGATACGCCTGGGCGGCGCGTCTCTGGACCAATATGACCCCGACGATCTTGGCCATCACATCGGCTATCTTCCGCAGGAGGTCTTTCTTTTTAATGGGACTGTCACCGGGAACATTGCCCGCATGTCCCAGAACCCGGACGCCGAAGCGGTGATCGCGGCGGCCAAAAAAGCAAATGCCCATGAGTTGATCTTGACCCTGGAAAATGGTTACGACACCTATCTGGAAGGTAACGATAGTCAGCTATCCGGGGGACAGAAGCAGCGCATTGCGCTGGCGCGGGCATTGTACGGCGATCCCGTTCTTCTGATCTTGGATGAGCCCAATTCGGCTTTGGATGCCGATGGAACAATCGCCTTGAACACGGCCGTTCGAGAGGCCAAAGCAGCCGGAAAATCGGTCATCGTTATGACCCACAGACCCCAGGCGATTTCAGAATGCGACGACCTGATCGTTGTTGAAAATGGGATGATCGTTAAATCTGGCGGACGGGATGAGGTTTTGAACTCGATGATTGAAAATGCGGGTCTCATCAAACGGAACTTGAATAAGGTGGGCGACCAATGACCGATGATGCGTCGCGTCCGTCCTGGAGCATTCGCAAGCCTGCCATCGTCGGCCTCTCGGCCCTGGCCGTCCTCGTTTTGGGTTTGGGGACATGGAGTATCGGGACCGAATTGGCCGGTGCCATCATTTCGCAAGGCGTTGTCGAAGTGCGAAGCAACCGCCAGGAGATTGAACACCCTGATGGCGGTGTTATTGGCGAAATCTTCGCACGAGATGGGGACAGCGTGGTTCAGGGCGATTTGTTGCTGCGCCTGGACGATACTTTCCTAGCTTCAGAGAAGGCTATTGTGGAGGCGCAGCTCTTTGAATTGCTCGCCCGTATTGTCAGGCTCGAGGCCGAGCGGGACGACGCTGATGCCGATGCGCTCGCCGAGACCTTGAAGGAACTGAAAGCCCGGGAAAACATCAGCGACGACCTCCTGGCGGGTCAGGAGCGCCTTTTCAAGGCCCGTATCGATACCTTGACCCAGCAAATCAGGCAGTTGAGCAAACAAAAAATCCAAATCGAGAGTGAAATCGAAGGTAACCGTGCGCAACTGACCGCCCTGCGGACCCAACTGGATCTGATCACTGAAGAATTCAACATTCAGCAGGGGCTGTTGGATAAAGGCTTGACCCAGGCCAGTCGCGTTTCCGGCCTGCAACGGGAGAAAGCCACGTTAACCGGGGAAATCGGGCGCCTTGAAGCGGCAGTGGCGCGCTTGACCGGTCAGATTACCGCCACGGATATTGAGATTGTCACCCTGCAGGCCACACGCCGTGAACAAGCCATCAGCGAGCTTCGCGATGCACAGATTCAGGCCATTGAGCTGGCTGAACGGCGCTTATCCTTGAACGAGCGCATGTCGCGTTTGGATATTCGGGCGCCGGTCACGGGTACGGTCTATGACAGTCAAGTCTTTGCCCCCCAATCGGTTATCGAGCCCGCTGAGCTGATGATGTACGTGATACCGCAAGACCTGCCTCTGCTTGTCGCGGCCCGCGTGGATGCCTTGCACGTTGACCAGCTGCATCGAGGTCAGGAGGTCGCCCTGCGCTTTCCCGCCTTCAACCAACGCCTAACGCCGGAAATCGACGGCGTTGTGGTTAATGTGTCGGCGGACACTTTCACCGATGAAAGTACGGGGTTTACCTTTTACCGGGCCGAGGTAGAGGTGGATGACGACCAGATGGACCGCTTGAACGGTCAAGAGCTGCTGCCCGGTATGCCGGTTGAGGCGGTGATCAAGACCGATGAGCGCACGCCGCTTTCCTATCTGGTCAAGCCCCTGGCGGACTATTTCTATCGGGCATTCCGCGAGTGACTTCTATGGAATTGCTCTCTGCTTCTTCCCAGAAGAGCACCGGCAAGAAGATCCTTTCTGAACCGACTTGTTATAAAAAATTCTTATTATTTCATACACCTGACCTGTATCCCGGGGATCGTTGTCCCGAGGTCTATTGGCAGCCATTGCCGCCGCAAATCATTCGGCTATCAAAGGGCAGCACGCCGGGCCGAATCGTCCAAGGTTCACTATGAGCGGAAGATTAAAAACTGTTCATATTAGCTTGTTGCGATTGAATCTCATCTGATCACACCAACGTGATAAACGATTAAAGAGGGCAAGCCGCCCAAAAAATTTAGGCCAAACGTTGTAGGCCAAATCACGTAGGAGGGAATGATGACGACAGCTAATTTGACCCGAAGTCGCGATACCGAGTTCTTCTTGGGCGATCACTTTTCTTTTAAGGATCAGATTTGGGAGTCGGATGACCCGGCTAAGCTGACCGACGATGGCAGCAGAAATGGTTTCGTCGTGCAATACGATGACGAGATGGAAGAGACCTCGTTGGAAAAGACCAATGGAGTTGTCTTCGAAACTTCCGAAGAAGATAGCGATCCGTCAAATTCCGACAGTGACCTCAATCCATCGTTTGTGGACTATAGGTCGCCGCCGCCGGCCGATCACAGCTGGGCTGCCAAGGGTACCCTGCTGGATTGGTTTGGGGCTAGGCCTATTGGTGTCGATATTGTCTCCAACGGCGAACTTCAACTTGGAAACGGTGTCACCAATTTCAATAACGAATTGACCGGCGCTGGTTTCGAAAAATTCGGATATACAAAAATTGTCGGCAACGATGGGGACAATGTCATCACCGGCATGGGAACTTATGAGTATAGTCCTCCATGGGGCAGTGAAGTCCCCTATCGCTATGATTTCGACGACCTGATTTATGGTGGGGCCGGCAACGATGTGATCTATGGGCTCGAGGGCAACGATCGCCTCTTCGGCGAAGACGACAACGACGTGCTTCACGGCGGCAAGGGGAACGACTATCTGGACGGCGGTGAGGGCAACGACATTCTTTTCGGCGGCGAAGGTTATGACGTCCTTGTCGGCGGCGAAGGCAACGACTGGCTTTATTCGGGGCCGACCAATGGTCCAGGCCAAGGCGCGGAGATGTATGGCGGCGCCGGGGCCGATACCTTTGTGCTGGGCGACACCTGGAACCCTCCGCAACAGGAGGAAGAAAAGCCGAGCTGGAACCCCCATGATCTCGTGAATTCCATCGTCTCACTCGGATCGACATTTGTCCCACATCTAAAACTGGCAACGGCCATGCCAAATTTGGTCAGAACAATTTCCGATGCCTTCGGAACGAACAAGGACAGCGGGTCCATGGGCCAGGCCGCCCCCTCGATCACAAAGATTAAGGACTTTAATCCGCTCGAAGATAAGATCATGCTTCCGGTCAGCGATCCGGCAAGCCTCTCCTTCTACTTGTCTGAGGACAGCAACCCAAATGTGGTCCTGACGATAAAGGACGCAAGCGGACAAGTCTTCGCCGAAATCAGCTTTGCCCGACCTCAAGACGTTTTTGGTCCGGAGACGACCAGTTGGTCGAACGAGTTTATTGAGCTCTTTGTCAAGCAAATGACGGCTGGCGCAATGATCATCGGCAAAGACGGGGTCTTTCTCGGGATGGAAGACAAGAAGTCACTGGATGTGGATCCCAGAGTCTTGGAGGAGCTAGGCGCCAACAACTTCTTATTGCTGGGCGCTTACGGCGGGCAAGAGTTTTACGGTAAAGGTACCGCCGATACTGTCGTTGGGACCAATTACAACGATGTCCTCTCAGCTTACAATTTGGATGATAGCACCCCAGGTAACATTGATCACTACCACGCGCATAACGATATTCTCTATGGATACGGCGGCGATGACTTGTTTTTCGGCGGGGCCGGCCACAACTCCTTCCACGGCGGCGCAGACAATGATACGGCATCCTATGAGTATGCCAATCGGGGCATTATTGCTGATATGGCGGATGTGAAGCAGGCCGGATACTACAAAGTGGTCA
Organism: Pseudomonadota bacterium; assembly: GCA_039028695.1. Taxonomy (GTDB): domain Bacteria; phylum Pseudomonadota; class Alphaproteobacteria; order Kiloniellales; family Kiloniellaceae; genus JANQKX01. The sequence continues at coordinate 2,815 of JBCCHN010000045.1, read as the reverse complement.
ACGGCCATGCCTATGGTGAAACCCAAAACAATCCCGACGGGATCGTGGGTACGGACAAGCTCTATAGTATCGAGAACATCATCGGCGGCGACTATAACGACATCATCTATGGCGATGACAATGACAACATCTTCGTCAGCGGTGGCGGCGACGACGAGCTGGCCGGGCGCGGTGGGGCGGATACCTTCGTGCTGACTGGTGGTAAGAACAAAATTCTCGACTTTAATGCCAAAGAGGGTGACAAAATCCAGGTCTCGATGGAAGCCTATGGTCTTACCGATGGGGAGTTTCCCGAGCTGGACTTAGTCGCTTATAACGGGGGCACCCAACTCGTCAACAAGGCGAATAACAACGTCATTGTCAAGTTGGAAGGCGTCGATCCAAAGCAGTTCGACATCTATTCCAACGTAGAACTCCTCGACCCGTCCGGGAAAGCTTACAAGTTTCACGTTGGCACTGAGGAATTCCACGCTTCCGTTACCGATGATCATCTCATATACGCGACCGGCAACAACCATCAAACCGTTTGGGGTAAGAAGGGTGATGACATTCTGATAGCATCTGGTGAAAATAAGGTTTTGCAAGGTGGCCAAGGAGATGACGTGCTAATTTTTGGAGAGCACGGAGTAAAAGCTTACGGCGGATTGGGTGCTGATGCATTCATCTTCACCGGCGGCTCCGGTGCTACACCACTTTATGACGCTGCCACTATTAAAGACTTCGATGCAAGCCAAGGGGATTCGATCTATATCGACTTTGCGGCTTATGGCATCGAAAGCGTCAAGGATCTGTCGATCAATGAAGTCAGCGGTGACGGGAAGGTTTTGATCTGGGGTGGTGAGCAGATAATCGGCTGGGTCGAAAACAGCGATAGCCGCTCCATCCGGGACTCCATTAAGGATGTCTCCGAATCCGATCACGGTTGGCTCCTGTGATCTCCATTGATTGGGTTGTCCTGGCCATGGTCTGGTGCAATCATAGCAATCTGTAACGGCAAAAAAAGCCTGGGGCCGGTGTTGATCACCGGCCCCAAACTTGCCGGATTTGGCATGAATAGGCCTGGCGGATAGAGATAGCTTACGGCAAGGTCCGCCAAGGCGTATCCCATTCATTAGCGACCGGGGTATCGGGCGCGAACCCCCTGGACCACCACTTGGCTTCATAGCCTTGACCGTTGTGGCTTACCGTCTGCCCCGCCGTATAGGCGATATCAGATCGCCAGCTGGGCGAATTGCCATCGCCGCCGGTCTGGCCTTCCAAAACCGCCGGATCCCAAGGGCTGTCCCACTCATTGGCGACCGGCGAATCGGGGACGAAACCCTGGGTCCACCACTTGGCGGTATACTTTTGGCCGCGATGGGTAACCTGGGCTCCGGCTGTATAAACGGCACTGGCCTGCCAAGATCCTGTATCTTCGCCACCGGTGTTTCCACCGCCCGTATCGCCATTACCCGAGTTTCCGCCTCCCGTATCATCATCGGGCAGGGAAATATCCAGCTGAAAGCTAAGGGCCTCCTCAACGTCGGTATAAACCGTGTTGCCCTGGGCTTGGTTGACCGGCGATATTTCGCCGAATTCATCTAAGACGCCAATTTGCACCAGGTGCGATTCCCTGTTGACCAAATCAGCAAGTTCAAAGGGCCATTGATTGGCCAGCGTCTCGTCCTCGATGTCAAGCGTATGGCTGGCTGCATCTCCGCCACTGCTGTTGAAAAGGCGTAAGGTTACCGCGCTCCCAGTCGGCAGGTCGTTTACCGCTCTTACTTGACCCAAGGGCCGCCAGTCCACGATGCCGGGTTCGGCGAAGACAACGTCGATGCAGGTATAAAAGGCTTCCGTGCTATCGCTGCGTTGCCAGATGTTATAGATGACATGCTTGCCGTTTTTGTTTGGTAAGGGGCAATCCAGTTTATAGCGCCCACCGGTCAACTCGACATTCCCAAGCTCGCAAAAGGGCTGGGCCTCCAAGTCGTCCCAAAGGAGCGGCAAAGTGGGATCATAACTATCTCGTGTAACATAGAATATCCAGTCTTTGGTGGCATGGGGTGCGGTGCCGCGGAAGATAAATTCAAAGCGTCCCCTGTTGTTCGGGCTGATTGTGGTGGTCGCCCAATCGCTGCGCGGTAAGTCGAGCCCTTTGTGGGACTCTTTCCCACCAGAACAAAGGCGCCCGTCAGGGACGATGGCTCGATGTTGGCTGTTGGCCTCTAGCCGGTTCACGCCGTTCCAGTCATAAAGGGCCTGAGTGCCACCTTCGCGAACCGCTGCCGTGCAAGCATCGGACTGCGGGCTTTCCGGACCTTCCAAGAAGCAATTGTAAACTCGGCTGGTCGGGACTTCCATGGAGCCGTGACCAAGGGCCGGCGAGCTCGTTAAAGTCCAAGCAACAGCCAGCGAAAGCGCGCCGGCGAGGATTAAGGCAGGTCGCTCAGTGTCTTTCTTATGGAGCTTTTTTGAGACCCTGGAGGTGGTGGACTGATGAGCCTCGCCATTCGTGCCATATGACAACATCCCGGCAACGGGCGCGATGCCCAGCACCCAGTTTTTGCTTTTCACAATTTTTCTCCTGCATTTTCAATTACGAGGTCCCCGACGCAGGTTTTGACAAGTAAACACGGGCTTTTTTAATTGGTTCCCGCTCCAATTTGACATTGCTTAGGGCCACAAAGATGAGATGATGAACAAAACGCAGCGACCGAAGAGATGAAGACGAACGCGCCGCCTCCGGCCGCCTGCATGGCCGGGAGTGCAGCCTGTGCAGCATGGAACGCGCCGTAAAGGTTGATGGCGAAAACCTTCGCCCAGTCATCGCTGC
>JBCCHN010000044.1:0-34466 GCA_039028695.1 Pseudomonadota bacterium | reverse complement strand
CTTGTCACGCTTGCGCAGCCTTTCCTTCCCTGTGTCTCGCCCCGCCATAGGCTGCCAGGATTGCACCACCAAAGTATATCATTAGGCCGGTCATCGTTTCGGGGGCGTAGTCCACGCGACCTTCAACGATCTGGAACAGGAAGACAAACAGGGGGCCGAGGGCCGTGATTGCAGCGAGCGTCAGCGTCGACATTAGCGAGATTGCTTTCTGCATCGCGAATACGGGGACCGCCATGATGGCGAAACCGATCAGGACCACCGTCGTCAAACCGCCCGGATCGACAGGGCCTTTCTCATCGAGACCGAGCCAAGCCGCCGCAAGCGCGACCACGACATAGAACGGAAACCGCAACCCATATTGTGCAACCGGCGCGACGCCGAGGCGGTCTAGCCGCTGGCTATAGATCATCATTGCGGCGAGGTTAATTGCAGACACGCATGTCAGCACCAATCCAGATAGGGCGACCGTCCAATCCCCCCGCACGAAACCGGATTGTCCGAGCATAGTGATCGTAGCGAGGTAACCGACTCCGATCACGACAATGAGTAAACCGACACCTTCGGTACGGTTGCGAAGCGGCGAGGCTTCAGGAACGCCGAAGACTGAGGCGGTCAGAATCGCGACCGGGATCAACCCGGAGAAGATTGTGAACACGACCGCGGGTTCAACCATCTGAAGGGCGAAGAAATACGCAATCCAGACAAAGGCCGTCGAGAGATTCAGACCGAACAGCGCGGAACCGTTGCCCCATGCAATACGCAATTCATTTGCTGAACGAAGACCCGTCCATAGGAGCGTGCCCAGAGCCGTGAACCCGAAGACGGCCGCGCCAATCAAAAAAGAGTCATAATGCTGGAACGCGCCGCCGAAGAAGACAGCCTGAGCTGCTTCTAGGGTCACGAAGGAGAAGGCCCAGATCAGGCCGAGTGTTGAGTTGTTCATTTGGAAACCTTGTGGTTTTCCAGAACTTGTACGACGAAAGCGATGGACGAGGTGGTCAAAAACTCTGATATTATGGAGATATGGACCATAAAAGGTTTGATGATGGATGATCTGGATCTTCGGATCGTTGCAGCGCTTCAAGTAGACGGCTCCCTGACGAAGGCGAAATTGGCCGAGGAAGTCCGGTCAACGCCATCGACCTGCTTGCGTCGTGTCGCCGAGCTACGCCGTGCCGGGGTGCTCACAGGCTGTGTGTATCTGGCCGATCCGGCCAAACTCGGGCGGGGCATCCGGGCGGTTATCACAGTCACGACGCGGAACCACACGAAAGACCTGCGCACTTCCTTCGCAGGACGCATCTCGGAAGAGCCTGCGATCACGCAAGCCTATGGTGTGACTGGGGAGCTCGATGCGGTTCTGATCGGGCATTTCGCCGATATGGAAGAGTACCAGGCGCTGTGTGATCGGCTGTTTGATAACGATCCGGACGTGGTGCGCTACACCACGTTGTTTGCCGTTGAGACCTACAAGGAAACCACCGCCGTTTCGCCTTCGATCACAGGGTAAGCGGCCATTCGCACGAGTTGCAGCATCAGGTAAAATGGGCTCACTTGGGACAATTGGCCTTCTGGTTCCAATGCCGGGGTCTGACGGCGTGGCAGACCTTGAATGGCGGAAAAAGAGCTGGCAGAAAGAACGTCGAGCCGACTTTTTTTAGCGGCGCTTACAGCTTATGCCAACGCGCCGCGACAGACATCCCGAACCATCAAGCAACCAGGAGCATCAGGCTCCCTGAAATATCAGGATAAGGCGTTTGCGAATGTGTTCAGGTGTTGAGTAAAAAAGCCGGCGCAGAACCTGCGGCACCACATTTACCGACGGCATGCTGGACCTTGACCGCCTTCAATCCCTTTGGTTTTCCTAAAAACCTATCGCTTGACCGGCGCTGATCGCCCTCACGCCACCGGTGGCGGGATTAACACCAGTTTGCCGGTATGCTTCTTGGCCAAGAAGTCTTCTTGGGCTTGGGCGATGTCGGCCAAGGGATAGGTCTTGGCGACGATGGGCCGGATTTCGCCCCGTTCGATGTAGCCGACCAGGTTTTCAAAAACCACGTCCTCTTGGAAGGTGCAGCCAAAGAGAGTTAGGTCCTTGAGATAGAGGGTGCGCACGTCGATTTGGGCGATGGGTCCGGCGATGGCGCCCGCCGTGGCGTAGCGACCGCCCAGGCGCAGCAGATCCAGATAGACCGGCCATTGATCGCCGGCCACAAGGTCCACCACCACATCCATGGCGTTCGCACCCAGCTCGGCCAGCAGGTCGGCCTTGCGGTCCACCACCCGATCAGCGCCGATGGCTTCCACCTCGGCCGCCTTGGCCGCCGAGGCCACGGCGGTCACATGGGCGCCCCGGCGCTTGGCGAGCTGCACGGCGGCAGAGCCCACGCCGCCCGAAGCCCCTGTCACCAAAACTTTTTCCGCGCCGACACTCGTCCGGTGCAACATGTTCTCGGCGGTGGAATAGGCACAAGGGATCGAGGCCAATTCCGGGTTGCTCCAGTCGCAGGTAATGGCGTGGGTTTCTTGCGCCGGTGCGACGGTGAATTGAGCAAAGCCCCCGTCCATTTCCGAACCGAAAGTCCAACATTCGTAAGGCCGATAACCCACATAGCTGCGGATCATATTGCGGACCAACACCCGCTGGCCGATCCGGGCCGGGTCCACATCGGCGCCCACCGCCACGATATGGCCGCAGACATCGGCCCCTTGGATGCGGGGGAATTGCAGCGGCACCCCGGACCAAGAACCATCGTCATCATCGGCCTGAGCGAAGCCGCCGGCGCCGCCGTCCTCGGTCGCCGTCTCCACCGACTTGGAATACCAGGCGGTGCGGGTGTTGATGTCCGTGTTGTTGATGCCGGCGGCAGCCACTTGAATTAAAACCTCGGCCGGGGCCGGTTGAGGTAGCGGTACGTCATGCCGCAGCTCAAGCTTATCCAGACCCCCGTGCCCGGTAAGCAATACGGCGGTCATCGTCTCAGGCAGGGTCGGCTGGCTGGTCATGGCATATCCTTTTCCTAGATGACCGCAATGGATCGATGTTAAAATGGCTTAAGAGGACATAGCCCCCATGGGGCCGAGGGGGAAGAGATTTTTTGAGGAGGCCAGCATGAGCCGCAGTCTATGAGGGGCGCCTTGTCCCAAACCCAAATGGCGGACTTTGACCGGCAAGGCTATTTAGTCCTTGAGTCGGCCTTGGATCCGGCCGACTTGACGGCGGTTCAGGTCGAGTACGAGGCCCTGCTGGCGCACAAGGCCGAGGACCTGTTCACACGGGGTCAGATCACCTCACCCCGGCCGGAGCTGCCCTTCGCACAGCGCTATGGTGCGCTGCTGGACGAGTGCCGGCAGGTTTTTCAAGAGTTGGACATCACCCTGCCGGTTCAACAGTCGCTGCCGGCGCATGCACCCGTGCACTGCGGCCCGGCGGTCTTTGATCTTATTACCCACCCCAAGGTGCTGGACATTGTGGAATCGATTATCGGGCCCGAAATCCTTTCTAACCCCACGCAACACCTGCGCCTGAAACCGCCAGAGAAGACCCTTGCAGCGGACCTGAAAAAGGGGATCGCCGGGCGGACCACCTGGCACCAGGACCTGGCCGGCCTGTTGGATGAAGCCTTGGAAACGGATTTGTTGACCGTTTGGATCGCGGTCAGCGATGCATGGCAGGATCAAGGCTGCTTGGTGGTCATCCCAGGCAGTCATAAAAATAACCATGAAACGAGCGCGGCACCCGGCGGCATGACCACCCATTGTCCGGAGAGCGAAAAGGTCAATGCCAACTTTATCGCCGGACGGCGATTGGCGCCGGGCCCGCGGGTGCCCTTGCCCGTGCCCCGTGGCAGTGTCGTCCTGATGCACAAGCTGACCCAGCATGCGTCGCTGCCCAATCGGTCTGAGCGGCTGCGCTTTGCCTTCGACCTGCGGTATCAGCCCGTGGGCCAGCCCACCGGACGGCCGGCCTTTCCCGCTTTTGTGGCTCGCAGCCGTAAAGACCCAGAGGCAGTTTTGCGCTCCGCCGAGGACTGGCAAGCCCTGTGGCAGAAGGCCTTGGCGGCAATACAAAGCGGCGCTTACCATGGCCCCATTTATGAAACTGCACGCTGGGAAGCCTATGGGGCGCAGCCGCCCTGTTAGTCTTTGCGGAAACAAACTTTGCGGCACCAAAATTAAACGCATACTTTTCTCGTTAACCACGTTTCGGCGCGGTAAAGGTTGGCATGCCCGATTCATGGTGTCACCGACCGGTGTCCTGCCACGATCTGTTTTTAAGCTGGTTGTCGTGAATCCCTATGGAGTAGGGCTTTGCAGCAAATTGACTGGTTTCAGGGTCACTTTTACAAGAAGGTTGGTTTTATGACATAAATTCGGTAAATTGCGGGTTTGCTGGACCCTGACCTGGCAGGTCTTGAGGGCAAGAGATAATGACCGGTTTAATTTTTACCGTATTCGTCATTCTGGCCTTGGCCGTTTTTTGCGCCGCAACGGCAAATCGTGTGGTGGCAACCCTGAACTACACCGGCGGCGGCATCGTCCTGCGCCTGGGTCTGATCTGGCTCGTCGCCATCGTGCTTCACTTGTTGATTTCCATGGTGCCGCCCATGCTCACCTATGACGGGCTCTGCGAAGGGGTGCCCGACGGGTCTTGGGACTGCGGCCCAATTGATTTTCTGGCCTATAACCTGGCGATTTCTATAGCCTTTTCACTGCTGTTTTTCGGCCTCTATTTTCTGGCCATTTTGGTCGGGGCCGTGACCGGCCTGATCGCCCGCCATCGCAAGTTATCCCCCAAGACCAGCCATTAAGACCCGACATTAAGCCCGGCCACTAGGCCCCACCATCAAGCCCCGCCACTATGCCCGGACACTATGCCCGGCCGCCATGCCGGGTATCTGAGCCCGGTTGGGGAATTTTCGGCGCCAGGCCTCTTGACCTGGCTTGGCGCCAGCGCTTGTAATGCCGCTCCAGGCTGGGTTCACGAGGGAAGGCGATGTCACAGATCCTTGAGCGAAAGAGGCATCCGGTTTGGCAGTCTTCCCATCACCATTGACAGGATCCGCGCCCTGCGGCTCATGCTGGGCAAGGCCGCGTAAGATAAAAAGACGATAGAAGAGACCCTAATGAAGCTGACCAAGATCTGTGCGATTGCCCTTGCGACTGTGGGATTGGGCGGCGCCCTTGCCGATACCCTATTCTCCAAGGCCCCACATTCCATTATCCCAGTCACCAATATCCCAGTCACCATTGCCCCAATCTCGGCCGCCCGGGCGCAGGAGCCGCTGGTCCCCGTTACCATTGCCTTTATCAGTGATCAGGGGGTGGGACCTTTTGCCGAGGACGTGCTGGCCACGGTCAAAAAGGAGGGGACCGACCTGCTGCTCATCCAGGGGGGCTTGGGATATGGGGGCAGCCCGCAAGAGTGGCAGGCCATGATCGATGCCGCCCTGGGCACGGACTTTCCCGTGCTGGCCTCGGTGGGCGATCACGACATCAAGCAAGACGACAAACCCAAGGACAGCCATAACGGCCACTGGCTGGGTGACGGCGGCTATCAGGAGATCCTGGAAAGGCGCCTGACCCGCGTGGACGAGATGGGCTGCGACGGCCAGATCGGCGTGCAGGCCACCTGTCAATTCCAAGGCATTCAGATCGTGCTGTCGGGGATCGGTACCCTGCCCGATCAACTGGACGATCAAGACCATGTATCCTATTTGGCAGAGGCCTTTCAGAGCAGTACGGCCCGCTGGCGCATCTGTTCCTGGCATAAGGTCCAGCACTTGATACAGGTGGGCGAGCAAAAGGACGAGACGGGCTGGCGGGTGTATGACACCTGCCGGCGGGCCGGGGCGATCATTGCGACCGGGCATCAACACAACTATAGCCGCACACACTTAATGTCGGATTTCGCCAACCAGCAAATCGGCTCGGTGGAGGATACCCTTTACCTGTCGCCGGGGCGCAGCTTTGCCTTTGTTTCCGGTCTGGGCGGCAAGTCCATTAGCGGCGGCGGCCGGGCCGAGGGCCGGGACAATCCCTGGTGGGCCAAGGTCTATGCACCCAAAGAGACAAAAACATCGACGGACAGGAAAGTGGACGACGTAACCTACGGCGCCCTCTTTTGCACCTTCTTCGCCCAGGGCCAACCCGAGCGTGCCGACTGCCGCTTCAAGACCATCGACGGCACGCAGGAGGATAAGTTCACCGTGATCACCCGAGTGGGCGGGCTGTGAGGTTTGTGCCAAAAAAATAGGAATTGCGACCATGTACCAACGGGTGATGCTGAAGCTAAGCGGCCAGGCCTTGGCCGGGGGGACATCGGATGTGTTTCACGGCCCGTCCATCGAATACATCGCCGGTGAAATTATCGCCCTGGCCAATAATGGCATTCAAGTCGCGGCCATGGTCGGCGGCGGCAATGTCTTCCGTGGAAAGGTCTCTGAAAAGTGGAACATCGAGCGCGCCGAAGCCGATAACATCGGGATGCTCGGTACTATCGCCAATGGCCTAATGCTGCGCGGGGCCATCGAGTCTCTCTCGGATCTTCAGCCCCGAGTGATGTCGGCCCTGGCCATTCCCTCTGTCGCCGAACCCTACATTCGCCGCAGAGCCCTCCACCATCTGGAAAAGGGACAAATAATCATTCTGGTCGGCGGAATCGGAGAACCTTTGGTCACCACGGATTATCCTTCTGTACAACGCGCCATCGAACTTAAGTGCGATGCCGTTTTGGCGGCCAAGAATGGTGTTGACGGCGTTTATTCCTCCGATCCCAAGGTGGACGCGGACGCTGCCCTTTACGAGGCCATTTCCTATACCGAAGCCATCGCTAAAAATTTGTCCTTCATGGACGCTGGGGCACTGGTGCTGGCCCGCGCCCACTCTTTGCCCACCCATGTTTTTAACTTCGACGCCAAAGGCTGCGCACAGCGAATTTGTAATGGCGAGGTTGTGGGAACCTATCTCAACAGCGGCATTGACACCCGTCAGCAATCGTAATTGAGTCTATCTTAATTGAGTCTATCTTAATTGAGTCTGGGGGCATCAATCAGCGGAGGAAAGCTTATGGCACCCCGCCGTATTCGGGATTTGATTTCAGGCCGTCTGCACCTTCTTCCCGGCAGTGCAAAGGTCATGGCAGCAGCAGAGCTTATGACCGAGCACCACATCGGCGCTGTTCTCGTCATGGAGGACGGCGAATTGAAGGGCATATTTACCGAACGGGACGCCCTCAATCGGGTCATGGCCGCCGGGCGAGATCCCTCCACAACGCTGTTGTGCGATGTCATGACTAAAAGGCCGACGACCATCAGCCCCGATGCCATGGCAACCCATGCCATCTTGATGATGAAAGACGCCGGCTTTCGTCACTTGCCCGTGGTCGAAAAGGGTCCGGGCAACGCCATGAAGGTTTTGGGAATTATCTCGCTCAGAGATTTCCTGGGCGCGGAGTTGCAGGAAGCCGACGCCCACATTGACTTTTTAACCAAGATTGCCGAGGGCTAACGTCAAGCCACATTGCTTTGGCCCCGAAAATTTAACGCCTTGAGGAATCAATCGCTGCTTCTCTAACATGCACGAGGCACGAGCCTCGGACACTGGCCCAAGCCACGGCCAGCAGCAGCACCTTAATGGGAGGTTTCCCTTTTAAGGTCCGCGCCCCTTTTGATGGTTAGCTGGCCGGCAGCCGATCCTATCGCTATTTGCGGTTTTTGAGCGCGGTAATAGATTAGCTCGCTGTCCCGGTCGATTGCCTCGTAGGGCAAGAGTTTGCCGTCGTGGCAGATCGCCTCAAGGCACTCAAAACCAAGCTCGGCAAGCTGGGTAATCTGATCGTTTTTGCTGATGCAATAAGTGCAGATTCCCAGGTTCTTTAAGCCGCCCGCCGGAGCACTCATGATCCGATAGTGATCGGTTTCCACCTCGTGAGGCAAGGCGAAAAGAAAACTCAAAACATTGCGGGCGTTCACAAGGAAGAAATTCATGCCCATCCCGCGCCGAAAATCCAACACACGGACCCGTTTCCCATAATCCCGATTCTGCGAGGAAAAACAGAAAATACCGCCAGGCCGCAGCACGCGGTGAATCTCCCCCATAATAATCAGGCGGTCCTCGTGACCCAAGGTGTCGATGCCATTAAAGCCGAAGATGATATAGTCGAAAGAGCCATCATCGAAACGGGAGAGATCTCTGGCATCGCCCTCCAAAAAAGCCAGATGGGGAAAGCGGTTTCGGCAGATCTCCACCATGGCGGGGACATAATCAATACCTACAAATTCCGCAGCCATGTCCCCTAAAATTCCCGACAGGCGGCCGCCGCCAACCCCCAATTCGAGCACTCGTTTGCCCTGTATATCCTCCCGGCACAGTTCAAAAACTCTTCTCTCGCAAGGTCTGATTATCTCGTCGCTCGCATAGTGATCGATGACATCTTTGCGAAAATAATACTGAGAAAAACTATCGAAGGTCACGGTGCGCCCATTCCTTTCCCCCGAACTCTCTGCGCTCGCCAGTGGCAGATTTTTAGATTAATTTATTTTACTTTTTTAATTTTAAGTAGATAATTTTAAAGCATTGAGGCCATACGTCCCCCTTCACCAATGCAATGCCAATAATTGACCTTCCATTAGCAAATTACGGAAAGGTGGTAAAGTCTTTTATTTCAAGATTACAAGTCAAATAGGAAATTTGCGCCATGTATATTAGATTTTTTATATATTTTACTGAAAACAAAAGATATTTTGGATAAACTTTTCTTAATATTCAACAACAAGAATTTTCTAAATTGCTAACAATTATGGATTTATACTTGCGACTTTTTCGCTGATTCTCGTATATCGCTAACGACTGTAATGCGATTCATACAGCGATAGTGGGGTACATAGTCGCTTACCGCATAGTGCATGGTGACCCGGTTGTCCCACATGGCCAGGTCACCCTTTTGCCAGCGCCAGCGCACCTGGTCCTCAGGTTTGTTCATGTGGTTCGCCAAAAAGGTGCGCAAGGCGTTTGACTCGTTGGTGGTCAGGCCCAGGATGTGCGACACGAAAGCTTCGTTGAAATTCAGGAACTTGCGACCCGTCACGGGATGCCGGTCGATCAGCGGACGGATGTTGTGGCCAAAGCGGCTCACCTCCCCGTTCAAGCGTTCAACCGCCGTCTGTTCGCCGCTGGCCTGGGCCACGCTGTTGCGAAAATCTCCCAGGTCGTGCACCGCCTTGAGACCTTCGAGATCCCGCTTCATGCCGTCGGGCAAGCGCCCATAGGCGGCATAGCTGCTGGACCATAAGGTGTCCCCGCCACTGGCCGGCACATCACGGGCAATGAGGATAGAGGCAAAGGGCTGCTCGGCCTTAAAGGTCAGGTCCGTGTGCCAGGAATTGGTATCCGGCGGCCGGTCCCTGTCGTTTTCCAAAAGCACGATGTTCTCGAAGCCCGCCACATGGGGATAGAACAAATGGGGCTCGTCCAAGGCCCCAAAGCCCCGCGCGAACGCCAGGTGGGCAGCCGGTGAAATATCCACCCCCCGAACGAAGATCACATGATGATCCATCAAAGCTTGATAGACCGCGTCCTGGTCTTCCGTGCTCAGGGGGCTGCTAAAATCCAATCCGGACAACTCAACCCCAATGGCCGGGGTCACGGGCGAAAGGGAAACCATAAAACTCCTCCTCACCAATCAGCGGATCACCCCTTACCGGGTATCAGGGGGTCATCCCTCTTGTCCAATGAAAACGTCGGTCGCATGCGATCCCTAAACGCTACGCCCTTCGAACAAACCCTGGTCCTTGGCGAAATGCTCACATAGAAAGTCGGTCAAAAGACGCAGGCGGGCCAGGCCCTTGACGTCGGGGTGATACAGCAGCCAGAGGTCGGGGGTTTCACTGGGTAGAGGTTCGGGCGCGAGACGGACGAGGCCCGGGTCCGGATCGGCGATGTAGCAGGGTAAAACCGTGACACCCAAACCCCACTTGGCCATGGCGACTAGGCTTTGCATGCTGTCCACCCGATGCTTGATGACCGCGCCGGAAAAGGGTTTGTGTATCAAAAGACGGTTATAGCCCTCGTCCTGCCAGCCGATCCAAGGCAAAGCCTCAATCACTTCGGGATGTGACTCAAAAGGCGTTTCAGGCACCAGATGCGGGCTGGCATAGACAGCAAATGCGGCCTTCGCCAAACGCCGGCCCACCAGTGTCTTGGCCGGCGCACCGGTAAAGCGCAGAGCCACATCGGCCTCGCGCCGGCTGAGGCTCAAGCGCTCAAAGGTGCAGAACACGCTGAGGTCCAACCCCGGATGGGCCTCCAAGAAAGGCGCCAGACGCGGCCCCAAGTAGTCGTTGAACAATACCTCGGTACAGGTCAGGCGTAGAGATCCTCGCAAACTTTGATCCTGGCCCCGTAGGCGCCGGTCAAGGGCGGCCAGATCCCGCTCAATGGGCCCCAGGGCCTCGAAAGCCTCCCGACCCGGTACCGAGAGTTCATAGCCCGGTTGCTTGCGGTCGAAGAGCCGCACGCCCTGGCGCGCTTCCAGGGCCGCCAGGCGGCGCGACACGGTGGGCTGACTGACGCCCAAGGCCCGGGCCGCACCGGTCAGGGACTTTGCCCTGGCGATAGCCAGGAAGTAGCGATGATCATCCCAATTCACAGCCTGCTTCCTCCGCCGCTGGCGGCGCTCCGGGGTAGCCCGAAAGCACCGCGGCGGCCTAACCTTCCCAATCTATTCAAAAACCGCGACTCCATCGGCATCCTCAATTGCCTGGAGATCCTCGCCGCTTCAGCCGCCCGAACCGCGTCGGCACCCTCAATTGCTAAGGCCCCAAAGCGCCGCGTCATAACCTGGCAATCCCCAGTCAATGCTGCCTCTTGGCACAAATTATGCAAAATTGAATGATAATTATACGGAGTTGGCCATTTTCTTTCAAATTCTTGTTGATTTATGATTACGGATCGATGACACCGCCCTCTTCCGTGAAAGGAAACCGGCCATGAGCGCTTTTATGATTGCCCAGATCCGCATCAACGATCCCGACGCCTATCAGGGCTATCTGGCCGGATTCATGCCGATTTTTGAGCGCCATGGTGGGGAGCTGATGGCCACATCGCGGGGCGCCACCGAGGTTTTGGAGGGTACCTGGGCCTATCCGCGTACTGTAATCATGAAGTTTCCCGATCTGGAAAGGGCCCGCGCCTGGTACAACGATCCGGACTATCAGGCTTTGGCCGAACACCGCCACCGCTCGGCCCAAGCCAATTTGGTCCTCGTGGAAGGCCTGAAATAAATAGCCTGAAATAAAGAGCCCGGAATAGAGAGCCTGAAATAAAGAGCCTGAAATGAACCTCGATCCAGCGAACGAATACGCCCTGTCACCGATTTGAATGACGAGTCTGGGACGGCAACTTGCCGAACTGGCGGCGATTGTTCTGCGCTATTCGCCTCAAATGCCAAATGGCTAAATCCGCTGCAGTATCGCCTATACTATTTCCCTAATTTTTCCCTTCCAAGAAGGCCGATCGGAGACGATTGAGTTTTTTGTCACCCAGAGGTATTCCGCCGGGCTCACATCCAAACGCACCCGAAAGACGTTTTCCAACTGTCGCCGCAACACCCCAAACTGTCGCACCAAGGTAAGGGGACTGAGCACATCTCGGCCCGAGGTCCGCGCGATTTGACGGGCGTCGCCATCCCCATCGGCAATGGCGTGGGAAAACGGCTCGAAGGCGGCGGCCCCGATGCTGACCGCGCAAAAGCGCGTGCCCAGCGCCGCGCTGATGTCAATATCGCCGTTATCTGGGGACGAGCGTTCTTGTCCAATGAAAAAAGGGGCGCCGTGTCGGATTTCCGATAGCCCGGTTTGGTCTTACCGGTTCATAGTTAGGCAAGCGGCGCACCGGGAATTGCTTATCGGGGCTGTCGAGCGTTGGGGGTATGCAGTCATGAATAAAGCCGTCGTGGGCGTTTTTCTTGCCCTGCTCTTTGTCACCTTGGAAGCAGGTCAGTTCGTCTTTTTCGGCGGGTTGTTCCAGCGCATGAGTGCCTGGCTCTTCGGATTCCTGGTTTTCGGTCTGACGATCCTTCTGTTCGTAGGCTGGACCGCGGCCACCCGGCCCGAGCAGTTGCGCGCCGCCATCGGCCAGCCGCGGGCCTTGATCGGGGTCAATCTCTGTGCCGTTTGTGCGCTGGGCGCCTATTTGGCCTCGGTCCAACTGGTGGAACCGGCGGTGACCTACACGATCTCCTCCGGGGTCATGCCGGTGACCACCTATGTCCTTTACCGCTGCGGGATCGCCGAGGGCGAAGGCATGCGCAACCGGGCCGAGGCCATGGGCAACCTGTTGCTTTTTGCCGGAGTGATTTTCCTGGCAGCCATCACCATGTTGGGCCTTTCGGGTTTTGTGCGGGGCGGCTGGGCCGCCGGCCTGTCCGGGGTTTTGCTGGCCGTTACCGATGGGATCTTTTTCACCCTGGTCTTGGTCTTTTCCCAACGCCTGGACAGGGCCGGCGTGGGGCCGGGCGCCGTCTTGGGCCTGCGCTTACCCCTTTATGTGCTGGTGGCTGGAGCCTGCGCCGCTGCCGGCTTGGATTATAAGGAGACCCTGCCCCCCTCACAGATCGCCCTGTTCGTCGGCCTGGGCCTGCTTTTGACCCTGCCGCCCCTCTATGCCCTGCAGCGGGCGGTGGCCCTGATCTCCACCCTGACCCTGTCGGCCCTGACCGCGTTAGGCCCCTTCGTCATTTTCGCCCTGCAACTGCTGGAAGGCCGGGTCGACTATTCCAGCGTCACCTTGGCCGGCCTGGCCCTCTACTTCACCGGCTCCCTCCTCGCTGCCACAGGCGCGGTCAAGGCAGCGACGGGTGGGAATGGGGGCTAGGGAAGGTAACACAGCGGGTGAAACAGGAGTTTTTGGAAAGCGCTTTGGCTTTTACGATCGGTGCCTATCCGCGGTTTTTTAGGCGATGTTCAGCAATCCAGTTTTTCCAGTTTATGTCCCTTTCGCCGATAACGGTCAGCCCCTCGATTTCATAGTTATCCAAAAAGAGGACAATGTTCTTGCAGTCCCAACGGGCGCTTGGCGTGATCAAGCCATCGAAGCCTAAGAAGGCGGCGGCGGCACCGACCTCTTGAGTCCGACTGTAGAGCATTTCTTTATATCTGGCTGGATCGACCCCGAGTGATTCCAACTGGGTCAGATCAGCAAAGGTAAGCGTATTTTGCGCGACAACATCCAATTCATAGAGGCTGTGTTGCAATCTGGATGGAAAGACAGATTGGCCCAAACTCATATGATGATGCATTTCAGCGATAGCCCCATCGGCCTCCAAGGCGCCGTAGAGAACAGCCTGCTCGCGGGTGTTCCATCGGCCCGATCCACGAGATCCGTCGATTACCGACCGCCCCTTGCGCACGGCCCTCCAGACCCGCCCGCTGAAGGGCGTCCCCTCCAGGTCGCCCAAAAGATCCAACAGCTTGAAATCGTGGCCTTGGTGCGACCAGGCCATGCCTAGAGGTACACCCCGCTATCCAGGCGCTCCAAAATCTCTAGAACCTCGCTGGTCCGGCCCTGATTGATGAGTTCATAGGGCCGCTCGCCATGAAGTTGGGGATGGGGCGATTGAAGCCACAAGCGCGCCTCATCGGGTTCGTAAAAATCAGCCAGACGTTCCGCCACCCAGCGCAATTCGGCCATGGCGGTTTGCCGCGCTATCGTGGGGCCGCCGTCGCCCTTGCTCCATCGAGATACAGTCGGCGGCGAGACACCGAGAATATTGGCAATATCCCGACCTTTGAGGCCGCCATAGACCTTTAGACCCTCAATGAGTCGCGAGACGGCGGTTTCCTTAAAAGCCGCGTTCCCTATTGCTTGGTCAGTCATTTTTCAGGTCCTCTTGTCCGCCCCTACCCACGATCAGGGCGTCATTCTGTAATCATGCCATCATATTACAGAAAAATTTCACAATTATCCATTTAAGAAATTTTTATGGAATATCAATAAGACGCCCGGCCCTTTTTGATTGCTGCCGGCCCTGGGCTGATGCTGCGGCAAACCCGGTTAATCGATGATCGCGGGCGCTGGGGGCATGTGTTAGCCTGGGCCCAAATCGAAGCTGCGCAGCATAAGGAGGCATCGAATGGCGAGCCTATCGGGGCGATGTTTTTGCAGGGCGGTGAGCTGGCGGGCCGAAGGGTCGGTGTTATGGGCCGCCTTATGCCACTGCGAGGATTGCCGGCGCGCCGCGTCCTCGGACTATGTGAGCTGGTTCGGGGTAAACAGGGAGACCGTGGTCTGGGCCGGGCCGCGCAGGTGTTACAGCTCCTCGCCCGGGGTGACGCGTAGCTTTTGCAGCGCCTGCGGATCGCCCTTGTCCTTTGAGACCGAGGTCCTTCCAGAAGAGACCCACCTTTACGCCGTCACCCTGGACGACCTGGCAGCATACAGACCGACGGCCCACATCTATTGGTCGGAGCACTTGCCGTGGGTGAGTGTCGCCGACACACTGCCAAAACATGCCAAGGGCCTTCAGGACGCTGCCCAAAAGGGGGAAAGGCTGTTAGAGTCCCGAAAAGATAATCGATAAGAAAAGGTGCCGTCGGTGACATAACGGCGGCTTACCTCACCAATGGGGAGAACAAAATGCGCAGATTCTTTTCAACAAGCGCCATCGTTTTTACCGGCGCCGCGATCGCCTTGACCATCACCTCGACTGCCGCCCAGGCCGACCTGATCGAAGATCTGGAAGCTAAGTGTCATGAGCAGCTTCAGTTGGGGGACGCGGGCTGCGCTTGCGTGCGCGAGCGGGTCGCGGACATGCTGAACGAGGACCAACAGCGCCTGCTGTTTTCCATGGTCAGCAATGACAGTGCCACCATGAACAGCCTCATGTCACAGATGCCCCAGGACCAAGTGGGCGCCACCATGAACTTCATGAGCGAGACACCGGATCTCTGCGCACAGTAGGCTCCGGGGAGATCTCTTTCGGGGACAATTTCCCTAGCCTAGCTTTGCCCGCCCTCATAGCTCGCAATCCAGTCCTCATAGACCTTTTGGATGCTGGGCCGCTCCATGACGGCCAGGGCGATACGCTCCACATTAGGGAAATCGGAAAGGGTCGGTTGACCACGCTCTGGGGCCAGCCAGGTGGTCAACATGAATAGATAAATATCCGCGGCGCTAAAGTTCTCCCCCAGGACCCAGCGGTTGGCGCCGATCTGATCGTCGATCACCTGCCAAGTCTCGCGCAGACGCCGCAGGCCGCGCCGCTGGGCGCTGGCCTCGTCGGCCGGGATATCGGCGAAGCGGTCCGGGTAGTAATCGAGCTGAAAGGCGTTCTGCACCGAGTTGGAAAAATAGACCAGCGTCTGCAGGAAGAGGCCCCGCGTCGGCCCGTCCACCGGCGGCGCCAGACCGGCCTGCGCATGGCGGTCGCACAGGAAAACCGTGATGGCGGCACATTCGTACATGGAGCGCTGTGTCCCCTCTTCCTCCCAGATCAATACGGGTACCCAGCCATTGGGATTGAGCGCCAGTTGCTCGGGCGGTCGGGGCTTGTCCATGTCGATGGTGGTTTGGATCAGCTCGTAGGGCGCGCCGATTTCCTCCAACAGAACCCGCACGCCCATGGCCGCGCTACCCGATGCGTAATAGAGTTGGTAGGTCACGCTTTCGATCCCCTTCTCGTTTTGTCGATCATTTCCTTAAGGTCATCATTTGCTTTAGGGCCGCGATGTGGTTCACGCCCATCCCGCAACAGCCGCCGATCATCTGCGCACCCCGGTCCAGCCAAGAGCGAGCATAATTGGCATAGGCGGCGGGCGAAATGGTATCGTCGAAAATGCACTTGTGTTCTACCCAACGAGCCGAGTGGGCATAGACACCCACCGGCCCGGCCCAGTTTTGTTCAATAACTTCCAGACAACCTGATACATATTCGACCTCGCTGTGCATGATGCTGACCTGGGGCACGTCCAGGTCTTGCAGCTTGCCCAACACCCGGTCCAAGGGATCGCCGCGCCAGAGAATCATCTTTCCTGACGCATCCGCTTTACAGCTCAAACCGACCCAGACCGGCAAGCCGCTGGTGCGCGCGGCTTCCAGAGTGAGCATCAGGCGCTCCAAATCCACCATCATCTCGAGCATCAAAAGGTCGGCACCCGCATCGACCATGAAGCCAGCTTGCTCCGTGACGCCGTCGCGCAAGGTATCGAGTGCCGGATGCTTGCCGGACCAAGACCAATAGGAAATCCCGCCGGCCACCAGAGCATCGGGCCGCCCGGCCCGGTCCCGGGCTTCCTTGGCCAGTTCAACCCCACGCCGGTTATAAGCCTCGAAATGCGCCGCCTCGCCCGCATCGGCCAGGGCGTGGCGCGAGGTGGCAAAGGTGTTGGAGATAACGATCTCGGCGCCGACCCGCAAATAGTCCTCATGAACCTGGCGCAGGATGTTCGGATGACTGAGCGCTCCGCCCCCGTTCCAGGCATCGTCCAGCATGGGAACCCCGCGCCGCTCAATCTCGGTCCCCGTGGCCCCATCGATCAAGATCCGCTCGCCGGCCGCCAAACGCCCCATCATTTTTTCGTAACGGGTCATGATCGGTCCTTTCACAGCCCTTCCTTCTTGGAGTGAACGATACGGCAGATCAGAAATTGGTCAATTCGAAAAAGCGCCGGCAGAGCCCCATGCGGGGAACCAGAGCCCCTTGCGGTGAAATGATCGCCGGCCTGCCATGGATTCTCACCTTACAAGGCGTTATACCTGGGCGATAGGAAGGGGAGCTTTCTTTTGGAACGCAAACTTGCCGCCATCTTGGCCGCCGATGTGGTGGGATACTCGGCACTCATGGAGGCCGATGAGGCCGGAACCTTGCGGCGTATGACGGCATTGCGCAGGGACCTTATCGAGCCATTGCTGGTCAGCCACAGGGGACGGATCGTCAAACTCATGGGGGATGGCCTGTTGGTGGAGTTTGCTAGCGTCGTGGATGCGGTCGCTTGCGCTGCTGCCTGGCAGGACAGTCTGGCCGAACACGATGCGGCGACACCAGAATCGAAAAAGCTGCGATTTCGCATCGGCATCAATTTGGGCGATATCATCATCGAAGGGGACGACATCTACGGCGATGGGGTAAATATCGCGGCACGCCTGGAGGGCCTGGCCGAGGCTGGCGGCATTTGTCTTTCAGGGGATGTTTATCGCCAGGTCAAAGGTAAATCCAACAAGATCTTCGAAGATATGGGCGAACAGCGTCTCAAGAACCTAACCGAGCCGGTGCGGGTCTATCGCTTGGCGCCCAAGTACCGAACCGAGGCCGCCACGCCCCTTGAACCGGGTCTTGCCGGCAAGCCGTCAATTGCCGTTTTGCCCTTTAAGAACATGAGCGGCGACAGAGAGCAGGACTATTTCTCCGACGGCATCACTGAGGACGTTATGACGGAGTTGGGCCGTTTCGGGACCTTTCATGTGGTGGCCCGCAGCGCCTCATTTAATTTCAAGGAAACGCCTCTCAGCGGCCAAGAGGTCGGCCGCAAATTGGGTGTGCCCTACCTTGTGGAGGGAAGTGTTCGCCGCGCCGGTAATCGGGTTCGGATCACGGTACAGCTCTTGGAGACCGAAACCGGCAAACACCTTTGGGCCGAGCGCTATGACCGGGATCTGGAAGATATCTTCGCCGTCCAAGACGACTTAACCCAAAGGATCGTCGGCGTCCTGCCCGGCCGCGTTGAAAGGGCAGTTGCCGAAGGCGCCTCGCGCAAGCGCACGGATAACATGAAGGCTTATGAGCTGTTGTTGAAAGGCAAGGCGGTGCGCGACAGCTTCAGCATCCAAGACACCCTAGCCGCGAGACAGCTTTTTGAAAGGGCCATAGCACTGGACCCCCACTACGCCAAGGCCCATGCCTATTTGGCGGACACGTATTTCATGGACATCTTCATGGGGCTGGGCAACGCCGAATCAGCAGAGTTGTCCCTGCGCCACGCTCGCCTCGCCATCGAACAAGACAGTGCCGATGTTGCCAATGACGATCAGTTGGGCTTTGCCTATATCGGTGCGGGGATGTGGGAGGATGCCGCTGCTCAATTCGATCGGGCCGCGGCCAAAGTAGCGCTCGAGGCCGAGCCCATGACTTGGATTGGCTATGGCCTTTTGATGCTCGGCCGAACCGAAGAAGCCTATGACTTGGTGCAAAGGGCTATCCGGCTTAACCCCCTGCACCCGCCGTCCTTCGATTGGGTTCTGGGCCAAGCTTGTTTTTTTACTAAACGTTACGAAGAGGTGCCACGGGTACTCGCCGGCCGATCCCTGTTGAACGCTTTTGCCTATGCGTGCCTAGCCGCAGCCTATGGGCAGCTCGGTCGGGACTCGGACGCGCAAAGGGCCCTCAAAGCCTTCGTCCAAGAACGCCAGCGCGAATTCGACAACCGCCAGCTCACCCTTACGACAGACACCGTCGATGGCCTGGCCGGCGGTTATCGTCCGCTATGGCGCAACGCCGCCGATTGGGAACAGCTGGCCGAGGGATTGAGGAAGGCCGGATTACGGGGTTGAAATACTACGGAGTTGAAATGCTACGGATTTGAAATGCTACGGATTTGAAATGCTACGGGGCTGAAAAATAACCGGGCTAAAGTGCACGCGCGGTCCTTGGGTTTATGCACCTTGGATGCCCATGAAGCACTGGCAACCCAAAAGCCTTGGGTAAAGGGCAGCAAAGAATTCTCTTGTCACGGGTATTGTCAATAGTTCTAATATGCTTCACAAAATTCCCCTTAATGCGAAAGATGGGGATGGGTTAAATTCGAGTATCTGTGGGCACCTGCTGGCTGAGGGCATGTAAATTCGCTCCACGGACTCTTGAGTAAGTTCCGTAGGCTACGGCCAGACGCCGCACACTACCCCTAAGAAGTCGGAATAAAGGGACAGATGCTGATCATGGATCGGGCGCCCTTGATCCCTTATGTAAAGAGGTTTGTTTTTGATGTCGTCCTATCATGTTGTCGTCGTTGGGGCGGGTTCGGTCGGCTTGTGCCTGGCCGCCCATTTTGCCCAAGCCGGGGCGCGCGTTTCGCTGCTGGCCCGAAAGGCTTCCATCGACAGCTTGCGGAATAACCCGCTTCGTGTCTCCGGTTTGCTGGGCGACCATGATATCCCGCAAGGTACCATCTCGGTTCAGGATGCAGCCGCACCGGGAGAAGAGGCCGGCCAAGCCGACATGCTGGTGCTGACCACTAAGGCCTACGATGTGAAGACAGCACTGCAACCCTTTGCCGCAATGGATCGCTGCCCGCCGGTCTTAATGCTGCAAAACGGTATGGGATCGGCGGAGATCGCCCGCGGCCTTTTGACACCGAATGTCCCTCTCTACTCAAGCGCGATGATGATCGGAATGGTGCGCCAGGCCCCAACTTTGGTGAGCGTTACCGCGCACTCTAGCCCTATTCTCTGCGGATCCCTTTTGGGCAGCGACCAAGGGCTGGGTGATGACGTTACGCCCCTGCGCCAGATGCTTGAGGTCTCCAAACGGGGATTTATCCCGATGGCCCACGATTCCTCGATCCGCGAGACCATCGCTTTTAAGCTGCTGTTCAATAGCTTTATGAACCCGACGGGGGCTATCACCGGGCAGACCTATGGCGAGTTGATCGAGGATCCGAATTCTCGGGCCTTGATCATGGGCCTGGCGGAGGAAACATTGGCGGCCTTCGCCATGGCCTTTGACTATCGTCCCGCAGAAAATGGCCGTCATTACGTGGATGAAACCTTGCGGTCGATCATCTTTCCCCGGTCCACGGGCCATCGCTCCTCCATGCTGCAAGACTTGCAGGCCGGAAGAAGAACCGAGATCGATTTCCTGAACGGTGCCGTCATTCGTCTGGCCAAAACCCACGGACTTTCAGCGACCCGGCACCAAAGCATCCTGCAGCTTATCAAGGCCCGCGAATCAATCTGCAGTCGGCGTTAGGACCTGGGCTCTAGATCCGCGTTCGCGCTAGTCGCTGCCGATCAAGCTCGAAACCCAACCCCGGTGACGTGGGCGGTAGAAGAGTGCCATCGGGTGTCACCAAAATTGGCTCGGTAAGCATGAAATCCCGCTTGTCCGGGGTCCAGTCCGGCGGATCATCAGGGACCTCAAGGTAAGCGGGCTTTTGTGGATTGGGGGGCCTGCCGATCCCGGCCATGAATTGAACCGCCGCCGCCAGCATGATGCCGTTGCCCCAAGTGTGGGGGGTAAAGAGCACATCGTGCATTTGGCAAAGCCTGGCGATGGGGCGCAAGCCGCTAATACCGCCGGCCAGAGCCACATCGCATTGCAGGACATCGAAACAACCGTGACGCACCATCTGGGCGGCTTCATGAGTCTCGCGAGTCAGCTCGCCGCCAGCAATTCTAATCCCGCTTTCCCGGCGCATCTGCCTGAGGCCGTCATGGTCCCCGCGAAACAGAGGCTCCTCAATCCAATAGATTCCGATGGGTTCCAGCGCCCGGAGCAGCGCCAGCGCCTCGTCATAGCCACGGTAGGGTCGGCGATCCCACTGCATGCGCCAGGCCTGGTTACAGTCCACCATTAAGTCAACCTCGGCGCCCAACGCCGCGCGCACTGCCTGGGCAACCGCCACATCCTCGCGCCAGTCCTCCCGGAAGAACCGAATTTTGACCGCCTTGAAGCCCCGCGCCACCGCAGCCCGGGCGGCCCGGACCGTGCCGTCAAGATCGCGCCGCTGTCCCAAGGAAGCGTAGGCGGGCAAGGGCGTGGACGTTCCCCCGAGCATCTGCCAGACGGATTTATCATGGATTTTACCGGCCAAGTCCCAGAGGGCCAGATCCAAGGGCCAGCACTTGCCCAGGTGAAAGCTCAGGTTCTCAATCACGCCGTAATGACCGGCCAAGTCCAGAGGATCGCGGCCCAAGAACAGCTCTTCATGACCATCAAAGCCCGGCATGGCGTCTCCCGAGCCATAGCCCACATGGCCGCTGTCGCTCTCCACCCGGACAAGAGCGGCGGCGAAGAGGGGTCGGGGTCGGCTGTCCCAGGTCGGCCAGAAGGGCGGATCGAGCTCGAGCCGGTGATGGGTAATGTCGATGCGCGCGATCTTCACGACAGCTCCCTTCCCGAGCCCACCCCCTAGCCCGCCAGAGTTCCGGCCAGGCGCAGGGCGGCCCCGCGGGTGGCCTGGGGCAGACCGGTTATGAGGCCCAGTGGTGCCATGGATTCCACAATGCAAAAAAGCGCCGCCGGACCCGCGTCCACCGCCTGGACCGCATCCTCATCCGCCCGGGGCTGTGATTTTCTCACAACACCGGCAATCTCGTCCACGAAACCACGGGTCCAACGGACCATGACCCGGGCCAGTCCCGACTCTTCGGTAATGCGCTCAGGGGTCGCCTCCTCCGCGCCATAGCGGGCGATGCGGATTTGCAAGGCATTCAGCACCTGGGACCAACGTTGATCTTTTAGGCAGGGGCGCGGCAAAACACGATCTCGTCGCAACTAATATCAAATTCAGTCACCGTAAGCGAATTAACATTATTTACCAATTTTGATCATTTATTTTGACCAAAGCATGACGTCGGTCCCCTGACGGCTCCGCGGTGAAGGATCGGTCGCGGTCATTGGTTGACCGGCTTTATCGATCGGCAGGATCTGTCGTCCGTCATACAAAGTGGCGCGAGAATTCTAACGTCGGGTGGAAACTACTTCTTGCGAAACTATTATGACCAGAAAATAATCGCCAACGTGATCGTCCTCATTCGACACTCTATCTGGGTTACGAAACCTGGGGAGTGCACGGATCCCTATAGTCCCCATAGAGCCCCATGAAATCCAATTTCAGATCCTCCCTGGTGCTTTTTCTGCTCGCGATCGCCGCCATCGGGCTGGGCCACCTTGCCTTTTTGCCGCCCTGGGAGGGTTTCGACGAGCCGGCTCATTATTCCTATACCCAGCAACTGGCCGAGACGGGTCACCGACCACACTATGGGGTCGACAAACTTTCGCGGATCGTAGAGTCCTATGGCAACAATGCACCCAATGCCTATGGCAATAGACCGCCTTTTGAGAAGACCGGTAACTTAACCTACCGTGAGTTTCGCGACGCGCCTAAATCAGCTAAATCCGAGCTTCATCGGCAGCCAAAAAAGCCGCGCACGTTCAAACAAGGGCGAACGCTGAATTGGCAATCCCAACACCCGCCCCTTTATTACCTCTCACAGGCACCGATATACCTTTTGACCAAACACCTGAGTTGGGTTGACCATATTCTGGCCCTTCGCGTGGTATCCTTTGCCTTTGCGTTTATTGGCTTTGCCTGCGGAATATGGGCCACCTGGCACTTTTGGCCCGCCATTGAACAAAAACTAGCCGCGTCCCATCCTGCAACCTCGGCGGTGCCGGTCGTCATGGCGACGTGGCCTTTGTTCGCGGCCATGTTTTTTCCTGAAATGGCGCGCATGGGCAACGACTCCCTGTGCTTATTATTGATGGGGCCTTTATGGGCATTGGCGTTGAAAATCTGCTTCGCCGAAAGCGGCTTTTGGGACTATGCCGGTGTTGGCATTCTTCTGGGCTTGGGCGGCCTGACGAAGGCATTGTTCCTGCCCATTGGGTTCGGTTTTTTCCTGTTTCTCACCGCACGGGTACTCTTGCCTCCCCAAGCTGGTGCGGGGCACGCGGATCGCCGGCGTATTTTGATGAATCTTGCCATGGCCGGCTTGATCGCGGTGAGCATTTGCGGCTGGTGGTACTTTACCAAGCTATTCACTCAAGGATCTTTTGTTGGGTCAGACGAGTTTATCCGCTTGTCCCATCAAGGCGGCCTCATAGAGGGTCTGCGCGAACACTTTTCGTTGCTTGCTCTGGCGCGGGGCATGGCAAGCATGGTGGCATCAATCTTCTGGCCGGGGACCTGGTCGTTGGCGCGCCTGCCCGAGGGAATGCTCGCAGGTCCGGTCGCCCTCTTCCTCATTCTAATGGGGGCGTATTTTTGGGGTCAACGTCGCACTCCAATCGGCAGCGTCACTTGGCTGCCGGTCTATTTGGTGGCACCGACGGTCCTTGGCCTGATGTACCATATCCTTGTCAGACTTGCCTTTGACGGGCGCGGCATCGGAACACCGGGCTGGTATCTTCATATTTTGTCCGTGCCCCTCGCCTTTGCCGCCGCCCTCGGATTGGCGGTGATCTGGCGCTCTAAGCTGCTGCGATGGCTTGTGTCCGGATTAGCCGCCTATTCTCTCGGATACGCATTGCTTTCCTTTTGGTTCCAACTGCTCCTGTTCAGTGGGTGCGCCTTTAAAGCCGGCACGAACAAGACCTATCAATTGCCCCACGACCATTCGTGCTTATGGGATTGGTCTGGCCTTACCGAGCAGCTCGGATATTTGGGATATCCCAACGTGGGGTTCGCAACCCTGCTGCTTGGTTGGGCATTGGCGGCGGTTGGCGGCATGGTCGCCCTTCGTCGAGCCCGCTCGGCAAGATCGACCCTATAGGGGCAGCGGGTCGCCACCATACGACTTAGGGCTCTTATCTTTCCGGACGTGTCCGAATAGACGCGGAAACCGGGTCGGGCAGGGAAAGATAGTGAATTCTTTTCAACTCTCGGCGCCCACGCGTGACCGTATCCAAGATAAAACCACAAGCCAGGCTAAAAAATCCAAGCAACATGATCATGCCCGACAAAATCGCCGTGGGAAAACGCGGAACCAGCCCAGTTTCGATAAAGTCGATGAAGACCGGCACGGCCAGCCCGACAGAGGTGCAGCTCAAGACGGCAAATATAACCGCAAAAAAGGGCAAGGGCCGTTCATCACGAAGCAGCTTCATGACCGTCCAACCGATCCGAAGGCCGTCGCGAACTGTATTGAGCTTACTCGTGGAGCCGACCGGTCGTTCCTTGTAGTCGGTGACCACCTCGGTCAGCGGCATGCGCTGCTCGAGAGCGTGAACGGTAAGTTCGGTTTCGATCTCAAAGCCAACGGCCAAGGCCGGAAACGATTTTACAAAACGCCGGGAAAAAACCTTGTAGCCAGACAGCATATCATCCAATCGTTGGCCAAAAAGCCATCCCACAGCGCCAGATAACAAGCGATTGCCAAACTGGTGCCCGGGTCGATAGGCCTCCTTAGCTTTGTGCGAACGCGATGCGTTCACCAAATCAAGACTATTTTTCAAGAGGCATTCGATCAGCTGCGGTGCCTTAAAGGCGTTATAGGTATCATCCCCATCGACCAACACATAGATGTCGGCGTCCACATCAGCGAACATTCGCCGCACCACGTTGCCTTTACCGCGCTGCAGCTCGCTGCGGACGATGGCGCCGGCAGCCCTTGCGACCTCGCTTGTACGATCTTCCGAAGCGTTGTCGTAGACATAAACCGCCGCGTCCGGGAGCGCCTCTTGGAAGTCATGCACGACCTTTGCCACCGCATGTTCTTCGTTATAACAGGGAATAAGCACCGCCACTCGAAACCACCGATCCGCCGTATCCGGTTCGACCATCTCGATCACGGGCTCGATGCGGAACAAGGGCGCAACTTTCGGATCATTTGAGGCCAAAACCGACTATCCTTTTCCTACACAAATCTCGCTGGTTCGACACGGCGATCTCTTCATGCCCTGGCCTAAAGGTGCCTCGGGCCAACCAAATCTTGCCCATACACACCATATAGCTTCAAGCGACTTGAACAATAAATTTCCAATGGTCATGAGGCTATTTTGAAGGGTCCCGGGGCCAGCAAATTCAACGAATCCGTCGATTGTCTTCGGCCTCGGGCTCGACCGCCCGGCCAAGTCGGTCGTCGATCCCCCCGGCATCGCTGGCAAGCTGACCCGCCTGGTCATGCCCCCCGGATTGGGAGCCGGCCTCAAAGCGGCCCTAAGATTCACACGCCGCCAAACCGCCCGTTGCACCGGCAGAGTAGCGGGCTCCTCACAGAGATATCTTGAAACCGGGCGTAATCATCAGCCAATAAGCGCACCCGGATTTAGAATGCCATTGGGGTCCAGAGCCTTTTTGACGGCCGTCATCGCCTTTAGTTTCGCGTGGCCTGCGTAGGTCTTTAAGTCGCTGGTTTTCAGCCGTCCAATGCCGTGCTCGGCACTGATGGAGCCGCCAAAATGATGGGTCGTTTCATTGATCGCCATGCGCACGGCATCGATGATAGCCCCATTGCCGGCCAGGAAATCAGCCTTGGAAAAACCTGCGGGCGGGAAGACATTCAGGTGAATATTTCCATCGCCCATATGCCCATAGCTATTGATGCGCAGACCGGGATGCTGCTTCGCCACGGCCTGGGCCGCCCTGGCAATGAAGGGCTCGATCTGGCCGATGGGGACCGAGGTATCGCTGCTGCAAATCGCTCCTGTCAGGCGATTGGCTTCCGGCGTATATTCGCGCAGGTCCCACAGCGCGGCTCTTTGAGCTTGTGAATCGGCAAAGACCGCGTCCTGCAAAATCTCAAGCTCCATGCTCTCGCTCAGGACGTCTTCGACCCGCGCGCGGATGCCCAGGTGCCCGCCGACTTCCACTAACAAATACCACGGGTACCGATCCCGAAAAGGCTTGGCGAGGGCGGGAAAATGAGTTGTGA
This sequence comes from Pseudomonadota bacterium, assembly GCA_039028695.1. Classification (GTDB taxonomy): domain Bacteria; phylum Pseudomonadota; class Alphaproteobacteria; order Kiloniellales; family Kiloniellaceae; genus JANQKX01. Next base: position 8,882 of record JBCCHN010000044.1, on the reverse strand, counting down.
CCAAATCGAGGCCAAAGTCACTCATCAATTCCAGGCCCGAGATGCTGTCACCGAGCACCTTGTCCAGGCGATTGTATAAGCGCAAGGCCTTGCCGGGGGACGTCATCGCACAGAAAACTGTCACCGTTTCGGGATCAAGGGGCTTTAAGACCAAGGAAGCCGCGGTAATGACACCAAGCGTGCCTTCGCTGCCAATCAATAAATGGCGCAAGTCGTAGCCCGTGTTGTTCTTACGCAAGGGGCTGAGTTCACTGAAGACGTCACCGTTGGCGAAGACGGCCTCGATGCCCAGGCAGAGGTCTCGGGCATTGCCGTGGCGCAGCACCTGAATTCCACCCGCGTTGGTGGCCAGGTTTCCACCGATGCTGCAACTGCCCTTGGACGCCATGCTCAAAGGAAACATAAGCCCGGCTTCGAAGGCATAACTGTGCAGGTTTTCCAGAATACAGCCTGATTCGGCGGTCAACACCCGTTCTTCGACAGAAAATTGCCGAACGCGATTCATGCGCTCAAGGGACAGGATAATCGCGTCGTCACGGGCGATCGATAACTGGCCGGCAACGACCCCCGTGCCCCCGCCATAGGGAATGACGCCCGCTTTCGCCTTATCGCAGAGACGCAGGATCTCGGCCACTTGCTCCGTTGACTCGGGAAGCGCAATCAGACAGCCCCCGCCCTGGAACCGGCCTCTGGGGTCTTCAAAATATCGCTGGGCCTCTTGGGCCTCCTGACCGGGTTTCCACCCGGCCTCCCCCACGATTGCCTGAATGGCCTTTATCAAGGTGGCATCTGGGGCACGTAAAGACGACGTCACAAATAATTCTCCCGCGGGACAACAAAGGACCGTTTTGCCAGTAATCTTTTTTACGGGCGGCCGCCCGTCTTTCCGCACCACTGGCCGGCTTCAACGGCGAGACTAACATCTAGATGCCACCTCGCGAATAGGTCTTATGAGCCGCAAGAAGGAAATGGCTGTCAGGCCAGGCCGCGGGCCCCTTGACGCAGCCGTCCTCCCCGACCAAGACTGCCACGACAAATAAACCAGGCAAAAAGGGGCGCATTATGAGAGACTTGACCGGTAAGGTGGCCATCGTAACGGGCGCCTCCGCCCCCAATGGGATCGGCCGGGCCAGCGCCATGGCACTCGCCGAGAAGGGTGCCGCGGTGCTGGTGACCGATGTAGCGGGCGAGGTTCCTGTCGAGGACGCCATGCGGCCGCGCCTGGCGCTTTTGGACGAACTGGTGGCCGAGATCGAGGCCGCCGGTGGTAAGGCCCTGGCCATGGAATGCGACGTTACCCGCCGCGATCAGATCCAGGCTTGCGTGGATCATGCGACCGGTCGCCTGGGCGGGCTGGATATCCTGGTCAACAACGCCGGCACGACCACAGGCACAGGCCCCTTTTTGGAGGCGACGGAAGACCAGTGGGCGCTCAGCTACCGGGTCAATCTGGCCGGCCCCATGATGTTCAGCCAAGCCGCCATTGCGGCAATGCGAAAGAACGCGGGCGGCGCTGGCGGCCCTATCATTCCGGGCGGGGTCATCGCCCCGGGCGGGGTGATCATCAATGTGGGCTCCACGGGCAGCCTGGGGGCCGAGGCGGGCTTTGGCGCCTATACCGCCATGAAGCACGGCCTGGTGGGCCTGACCAAGACGATCGCCGCCGAGTTCGGGCCCGAGAACATCCGCTGCAACATCGTCTGCCCCGGCTATGTGGCCACCGACATGCACGAGGGCGCCAACCGGCGCATCGCCGCCGAACGGGGCATGCCCCTGGAGGATATCAAGGCCGAACGCTACGCCGGCGTGGCGCTGCGCCGGGCCGGCACCCCGGCCGAGGTGGCAGCCGTCATCGCCTTCCTCGCCAGCCCCGCCGCCGCCTACCTCAACGGCGCTGCCCTCCCCGTCTCCGGCGGCACCCCGGTGGGGTTATGAGGGGGAAGTGATCATTCTGACCCGCCTCGTGCTAACATCTGCAAAATGAGCCCAATTCCGCAAAACCCCATAATATCTGAAAGCCGTATCTGGGATTGGTATGACGGACTGATAGCGGGATTGATCAAATTTCAGAATACGGAGGTTTGGTTTTATGCATCTCTATTGGCATGGGATATGCCTGCCAAACAGCAGATTTTTGCCCTGCTACCATTGGACAAAGATGAATTACGACGGCTGAATAAGCTTATCGGGGAAGAAGGTCAGGTGATCGAAAGCAGTGATTGGCGCCGAATTGAGCGAGAGATCAAGAAAATCATAGGAAAAGGATCAGGTCCTTTAGCCATTTGCCTTGGATCAAACATCGACACGGCTGTCTTGAATCAGATCGAAATCGACTTTCGCGAAATGAGCATCGCAGACTGCTTCGGTCGGGGCATTGAAGCCGCCATTTCCGACCAAGCTATTGCCGACTGTTTTACTTTTTTCAATTTAAAGAAAGCGCAGATTAATCGCGATCACGATGGGTAGCGCGTCGTCCCCGCCAAAAGGCCCAGACTGCAAATCCCAGGAGGTAGAGCCCCGCGGCTTGGTAGGCTGGCAGGATGCCGAGTTTGTCCATCGCCAGGCCGAAGAGCAGCATGAAGGCGATTTCCGTCGCGGCCATGAAGAGGCTGAGAAAGGAGGTGGTGGTGGCGCGGCTCTCGCCGTCTTCATCACCATCATTGTTTGGGCCGATGGCCCGTTGGAAGCGGGCGGTGGCGATCACTTGCAAGGGCGTGATGGCGGCGTAGGCGAGGAAATAGAAGGCCAAGGTGCTGCCCCGATCGGCCAGACCAAAGGCCAGCAACCCGACACCGGAGATCAATGGCAGGAGCCACAGGAGGACGGGATAAGCCTTTAGCCGATGGGCGGTGAGAGAGGCCACCATGTGGCAGAGGCCGATGCTGCCCATGATCAGACCAAAGCTCCAAACCGGCAGGGCCAAGGCCCGGTACAAAAGCTGGTCAAACTCCTCCAGCGCGCCGATGCAGGTGATGCCGAAAGCCAAATAAAGGGCTACCAGGCGAAGCTCCTTTCGTGTCTTAAAGGCGCTGAGGCCTTGCCTTAGGTGGCGAAGGTAGGCGCTTGCCTCGGAATGGAGTCGGCCGCGGCCTGGCCCTTGGTCCGCCCCGGGGCGCGACCGCCTGTCCCTCCCGTCTTTCAGGGCTACGGCAACCAAGGCGGCCAGCACTAAGGGCGGCACGGACAGCCACAGAGCCCCGGTGAAGCTCACCTGCCCGACAAAACCGCCAAGGACGGCGCCCAAGGTGATGCCCGCCGTGTCCATGGCCTGTTCCCGCCCCAATATTCTTTCGTAAAAGCGCAGGCAACGGTCGCGGCGTAGCCTTTCATACAGTAGAGCTTCCTTGGTGCCGGTTTTTAGGGACGATCCCGCCGACCAGAAAAGAAAGCCCAGCGCAAAAACCCAGAGCGCGCCCGTCAAAGTACCGGCGCCAACCAAGGCCCAGACCACAAAACACAGCGCCTTCAGCAAGGGGGAGAGCGCCAACAACAAGCGCCGGTCATAGCGGTCCGACAAGATCCCCGACGGCACCTCAAAGACCATGCCCGCCCCCGCCCAGAGGGCAAAAAGCAAGCCGATCTGAGCCGGATCTAAACCCTGCAGCTGAAAGAAGGCCGTATAAACCGCATAGCCGAGAATGAATTCGGACAAAAAGACGTAGAAAAGGTAGCTCCGCACAAAACCTGGAAAGGCCCGCAGAGGTCTTTGTCGTCTGGCGCCTCCCGGTGCCGAGGTCTTAGAATCCCGGAACCAACGCCGCTTTGGCTTATCTTAACGTGGCCAAGTCATGGGATTAGAGGGCCATAGCGCAGTGGACTTTGTCAAGGGCGCCGCAATAAAGGCACCGAAGGGCAGAAGATGCGGACCTGCGCGCCAGTCGAGACCTCACTCAGTGTCTTGAAAATCGACGCTTAGCCTCACCCAAGACACCGTTCCAGCTCCTCCAAAATGGCTTTGGACTGGCGACAGTTTATGAGCCCGTTGCGACAGATGTATTGGACGTGGCCGCTCCCGTCCTCCTCACATTGATAGGGGATGATCTTCGCGGAAAGGCCACCAACCGGGTTGCCTGGTGAGTTGCCTGCCGGGCCGTTGGTCCGGCGTAGGATGGCGTCTAGCTTGTTCTCGAAAATAAGGGCCAGATCATCGGTCACGCAAATATCCCGGACAAAGCCATCCAGGGCAGGAGTATGGCGGGGCCAGCGGTCCGGCAGGAGGTCAATCACCTGGGCACCAACCCCCAAAGTAAACTTCTTGGCGTTAATGTCCGGCGCGACCGCCTCGGTGGCCGCGGTCAGCAGGTCGAAGACGCGGGCAATCTCCGGGTAATAGGCCTCGCCCTCCCGGGTGAGCAAAAGCCCGTGGGGCAGGCGGCGAAAGAGGGCAATACCCAGCGAGGCCTCCAGCTTTTTGACCTGCTGGCTCACCGCGCCGGGCGTGACGCCCAGCTCGCTCGCGGCGATCTTGAAGCTGAGATGCCGCGCCGATGCTTCGAAAGCGCGCAGCCCGTTTAAGGTGGGCAGTCTATAAGTCATTCAATGATCCGTTCGTTCAGCGAAAAGTATCATGGGGCATGCCCCTGCCAGACTCAAAATATCTAAGCCTCACAAGCAGGTAATCTGCTTTGCGTGCCATACCTGGCCGCGCCTAGCCTTGATCTTGCTCAGCCCAAGATAGGATCGAAAACATGGTCTCAAAAACGAAAACGACCCCCCATACGAACACCAAGATACCCCAAGACCATCCCAACCCCCACCTCTATGCCGCCATCAAAGAGCGCGGCCGTATTTATCTGGAAATCTTTCGCGAACTCTCCAAGCGCCACGGGCAAAGCGAGGCGGTCTCTGTCCTGCGCGCCGCCAGCCACGCCCATGGCACCGCGGTCGGCGAAAAATTGGCCCACCTGGCCCCGCGCGATTTTGCCGGCATGGTCGAAGGCTATGCCCTGACCCCGGACCGGGGGGTGACCTATTCCACCGAGGTTCGCGAGCTGACCGAAAGCTGCCTTGAGTTCAAGAACATGACCTGCCCACTCAAGGAATCCTGGGAGGACGCAGGCTGTAGCGATGAGGAAATTTGCACTCTGTTGCACTGTGCCTCAGCCTGGGATCAAGCCGCCTTGACGGCGGCAGGCTTCGACTTCGAATTGGAACTCTGGGCACCGGGCCGCGAAGGCTGTTGCCGCACCCGCCTGACGGAGAAGGCTGCCAGGTAATCCGAGAGATTGACGATTCGCGAAAGGCCTACTGACAATAAGCTGTCAGCAGGCCTTCTTTATAAAGACCCATCGGTTTAACCGCGGGTGGGAGACTTTCCAGTGGCGACCTTACAAGAACTAAGCGATAAACACTGCCGCTTTATCGAGGCGCAGCCCTTGTTTTTCGTAGCCACGGCAGCCCGAGAGGGACGGGTGAACCTCTCGCCCAAGGGCATGAATACACTGCGCATCATGGATAAGCGCCGTATCTTGTGGCTAAACCTGACCGGCAGCGGCAACGAAACCGCGGCGCACCTACGTGAGCTGCCGCGCATGACCATGATGTTCTGCGCCTTCGAGGGCGACCCTTTGATCCTGCGGGTTTACGGATCGGCAAAGGTTCTGCATCCCCGGGACGAGGCATGGTCCACCCAGCTATCCCTTTTTCCTCCGATTGCGGGAAGTCGTCAGGTCTTCGACCTTTCCATCGACATGGTTCAGACATCTTGCGGCAGCGGCGTGCCGATCATGCGCTATCAGTCCGAGCGCGCCGACAGCCAGCTCGCCCCGTTCTACGACAAGATGGGGCCGCAGGGTGTGCGCGCCTTCTGGCAAAAAAAGAACAGCGTCAGCATCGACGGCAAGCCAACAGGGATTTTCACAGATTCGTAAAACGGAAAGGGATAGCCAACATGACGGCCGAAACCCAGACCGTCAGGGATACCCAAAAACTTTACCGCCATCACGTGGCAAAAAATCGGATGACGAGCGACAGTCCGATCACCTTAATGTCGCACCCCCGGCAATGGCTTGACACCGCTCGAATTCCTCGGCGAAAATCTCTCCTGTTTGCCCGCGTCCATATGGGACAATAGATTCTGAAGCCAATTTTTTTGGCGCTTATCGGCGATTTGAATTGGGCCTACACGCCCTCCCCCGATGAACCGCACGAGGCGCGCAATAAATGAATAAGGGCAGCATCGTAACTTAAGCAGCGGATGCTTTGCCGGACGGATCAAAAACGGGGTGCGATGACAAGCCTCACGACGGGGCCGTAACGAAGCCGATTGTTAAAAAGGTTTACCCTTTTTATTGGTAAAGCAGAAGTTCCTGTCGTTAACGGTGACATGGAGGTCAACGTCAGGGTAAAAGGCTTCTTCGTCTTTGGCCCGGGTTCCAACCTCGAGCAAATGCACGTCGCCCGCAGACCGATTGACAATATGATGGCCGTTGGCCACACCGGCGGGAAAGCCCACACAGTCTCCAACCGTCATCGCCTCCTCGCCGTCATCGGTGATCAGCACCGCCTCGCCTTGCAAAAGGTAAACAAATTCGTCTTCGTTGCGGTGCCAATGGCGGTGAGCGGAGGCGTTGCCCGGCGGAATAACCACGTAATTGACCCCGAACTGGTTAAGACCCGCATGGTCACCGAGTACATGCTTGACCCGGTCCGGCGCAACGTCGTCAAAAGGTTTCGGATAACCGTTGCCCACCGAGCAGGGGGTCGAGGCAGGCTGGAACACATGTTTTTTGGCCATGAAGCATTTCTCCCAAGCCGCCCCTCTGGACGAAAATTCGCAACGACCTTGCCCAAAAAAGCCGGGTCCCACTTATAGCATTTCGGTAGTAAGGGCCTCTAAATCAAGCCCGTTGACTTAATTGATGGGATGATTATCAGTAGGCTTGGAGCTTTCCTTGGGATGTAGCAAAAAAGCTGCGCAGCTCGGGATCAGCGGGCTGGTCGAGCTTTTTTCCGTACGCGGAGACAATCTCTTCGTCGTATCCCATCCAGTCTAGAGTGGTTGGAAAGATCTGAAAGGCGGATTGGGTATCTTTATCGATCCCCCGATAGCGAGATTTGGCACCCTGTTGGAAAACAATCAAAGGGACTTCCACAACAGCCCTGGCGATATTTGAATCGCCCCCATGCGTTCTTTTGGACTCAGCCATTAAGTCCTGTCCGTGATCGGAGGTATAAATGACATTGCTATCATTCAGGTCCACAACCGCCATTAAACTTTCCAAGTAAAAGTCCGCCGCATGTCGTACCGCATTAAGGTAGGAATTTAGCTGTCTTTCCCGATCCTTGCCGACCATATTGGCAAACATTGAATCGAGTGCCGGAACAAAAATTTTGTGATCCTCGGAATAGGTGGACTGATAGGGCCAATGGGCGCCCCACTTCACTATGACAACGAAGTTCTTTTCATTATTTTCCAAAAGGCCCTTAAGGTCTTCAAGCGCATGTCGGTCCCTGAGAGAAACAGTCAATCCCCGATCCGCCGTGATATAGGTGTCTACATAGGACATGTCCCTGGTGTTCAGACCGTTTTGCAAAGCCCCGTTGGAAATTTGTAAATCAAAAAGGGTCGTGTGATAGCCAGCCTGTTTTGCATATTGGTAAATTGTCGGAAGCGTGTAGTACCGTTCCACAAAATCCGCCGCGTGCTTAGGCTGAAGCCCGATCCTTAACAGCTCATTGGACAGTTTGGACACGGGTGCCGTGCTGGTGACGATCCCAAAATTATAAATCTCCTCGTTTTCGACATTGGCGGACAAGAAGGGTGAAGTATCCTTGGGATAACCATTGACGGCCAGGTAGCCTGCGGTAATTGACTCGTCTATCACCCAAATAATGTTGGAGACAGCGTCACTCTCGGGCGCGGCGGCCAAGACAGGTTGACGTTCCTGGCGCAAGTTGTCCAGCAGCTCGATTTCATAATACGCCCCAACCGAAAACAGTTTAACCGGTGCAGGAAAGCTGCTCGGCGTAATGGAAAACACCTTGATCGACGCGACAGTAGTGGCAGCTATGGCCACCACGGGAAAAACCAAAAACCAGTCCGAGCGAACTTTTGGAAAGAGGTAGCGGCGCGACAGGCAAAGAACGGCAACGAAAAGAACGGCGATCAGCAGGCCTGCGATGATCAAATTGAGGTATTCGACAGCATTGGCCGCGAACCCGATGGTTTCGCGCAGCAACTCATATTCCGTCAGGTTAAAGCCGACCGGGTTACCCAAGAGCTGAAAGACCCAGTCCACTGTGTAGGCAATGACGAACACGAACGCGAGAATGCCCACAAATATTTTTCGCTTGAGAAAAATCAACGAAAAAATCGCGGCAATGCACAGGGCATAACAAAATAGATAGACCAAGGTCCGGGCAATATTGCGGACCATGATCGGCTGGGACAGATAGGAAACCTCGTCCACGATAAAGGGAAATTGCTGATAGCTTTGATAAAAAAGAACGCCGCCGCAAATCAGCAAAACGATTAGAATATCCCGCTGAGCTATCTTCATCGCCGAAAAAGAATCTCCAATAATTGGCTTTTAAAATATTATGATAGGTAAAATTAGGTACTTTAAAATCTATTGCAAATCACGTGCAGAAAAAGCTGAGTTAAGGATAATATACTTTCGATTTACTTTGGCATTATTGTGCATCTTCTATTGAAAACAGATCAAAAAACACTGAATTCAACATAATAATCCAGCTTAAATTAGCTTATTACGAAGCAAAGGCGCAGGTCAACTGATAAGCAAGGCTATCAACCTTACCACCGGCAGCCTGCCCCGCAAAAGCTTGAGACGCTAAGGGCTACGCCGGCAAAGTGCCGGCGCGGCACTGATGGCATTCAGCAGGCCGCCGGCAACCCTTTCTCTTTTTGATCAACACTTGGG